>NZ_JAEQCT010000086.1:0-26002 GCF_020738205.1 Microcoleus sp. PH2017_24_DOB_U_A | reverse complement strand
CGAAAAAAATGTGCCTCAAATTTTAAGACTGAGATGTGCGTATTTAAATAATGACATCAAGCTAGGTGTTTCTACTTAGTCAAAAAGTGGGATGCTCCCCAATTCTGGTATCGTTCCGAATGGATTGCAGCTAAGGTCAATCGATCGCAAATTTTCCAGCGATCGCAATTCCTCTGGTAGTGAGGTCAATTTATTGGTAATCGGCTGCGGAGTCCATTTACCATCAACTCCTCTCCATCTATTTACCTTCCCCAACACCAACGTCTCAAGCTGCGTGCACTTGCCAATCTCCGGCGGCAATTCCTCCAACCCCAACCCCGCCAAATCCAATTCTGTCTGGCCCTCATCAGCCGCTTTGTCGATTAACTGCAACAAGTGCGATCGCGTCATATCCTTTGTCTCCCCGTAGTCTTCATTTGATTGTGACAGGATTTTTTGGTTGGTGGGGAAAGAATCAACCACACGGCCCGAAAGAGGAGACGGCAGTGCCGTTTCCCTACCCGAAAATTATCGTAGGGAAACGGCATTGCCGTGTCCTGCTTGGCCTACGCATCACCACCCGTAGAAACCGGGTTTTTTCCCCATGTCTCTGGCTGTCACCAACAATTCTCGTAAAAACCCGGTTTCTGGCCACCCGCGACAATCTAAGAAACCGGGTTTTTTTGAGTTTCTGCGCTGTCACCAACAATTTTCGTAAAAACCCGGTTTCTGGCCACCCGCGCAAAATCTAAGTCCTCTTTATGTTAATGGGAGATGGACAATCCGATCTTGGTATTCGTTATCGAATGAACCATCAGCAATCAAAATTAATTCCTCAATATTTTGCCCAATACTTAAATCTGAGTTGAGAATGAAAATCCCTGGAATATGTCTGCCTTCAGCCATATGATCTGTTAGATGAACGGGCATTGACTTGCGGTTGTTCGTCACTAAAATAAAACGATTATCCTCACACCAAATCAAAATATCTGGATCGAGCGTACTTTTCGGAGGTGTACCAATGTCGCCCACTGCCCAAACTACTAAATCCGGGCGTTTCCGGCGAAGCTATGTCGCATAAATTGGCGTAACATTCTCATCCATCAAATATTTAAGCGCCATTTCTCAAGCACCCTGGATCGCAGTTTGCCTTTCCCGTTCAGCTTTCAATTTTCGCAATCTTTCCGCAGCCGGATGGGGATTTGCTGCTTGCATTTTTCGCTGCTGATGCGACCATTCTAACCAATCTTGTATGTATCGACTTACTGATTCCTTGTTAAGCAAATAATACAAAATAGTTGTGTAAACTTCTGCTAAAGTTAGAGAGGGATAGAGTTGCTGAATTTCTTCGGCGGTGCGTTCCCGATACAAATACTCATACAGCACCGTCTCAATCCCGATGCGATGTCCTTTAATCCGAATATCATCCGCTGCTAAGAAATCAAAATACTCATTCAGTCCCATATCTAAAATCCCTCTTTTAGCTATCTACTATTCTACTATTCGGTTTGATGAGAAACTATAATGCGATCGATTTCTGCGCGGTGGCGATCGCTCCAACCATCATATCAAATTTCCCCTAGAATCGGATTTCCCCGCAAATCGAGTTTTTCTAGATTCTCCATGCTGTCGATCGCCCTTGGGATTGCTGTAATCTGATTATCATTCAGGTAAAGCTGTCTCAGATTCGGCATTTGGGCGAGATTCTCAGGAATTTCTGTAATCTGATTGCTGCTGAGGTAAAGCTGTGACAGATTCGAGAGTTGGGCGAGATCCTCTGGAATTGCTGTAATCTGATTGTATCGGAGGTAAAGCTCTGTCAAATGCGACAATTGGGCTAGATCCTCTGGGATTACTGCAATCTGATTTTTACTGAGATTGAGCTGTGTCAAATTCGCTAATTTTCCTAGCGCCCCTGGGATGGCTGCAATCTGATTGTGCGTGAGGTAAAGCTTTGTCAAATTCGACAATTGGGCGAGAGAGTCGGGGATTTCGGTAATCTGATTATTATACAGGTCGAGGTCTGTCAGATTCGACAATTGGGCGAGAGAGTCGGGGATTTCGGTAATCTGATTGTAACTGAGATCGAGCAGTTTCAGCTTTGACAGTTTTCCGAGTGATTCTGGGATGACAGCAATCCGATTATTATAGAGGTCAAGGTCTGTCAGATTGGATAGTTGGGCGATAAAATCTGGGATAGCTGCAATCTGATTGTAACTTAAGTCAAGCACTGACAGATGAGAGAGTTGGCAGAGAATTTCTGGGATTTCTGTTAAGCCAATACCGCTTAAATCTAAACTTTCAAGTTGCGTACAGTTGGCAATCTCCGGTGGCAATTCCTGCAACTCTAATCCCGACAAATCAAGTTTTGTAATTTTTTTATCAGTAGCTAGATTAATTCGTCGTAGTGCTTCATCGCGCGTCATATCCTGAGTCTCCGCGTGTGTTTCCCCGCCATCTTGTTTCTATTCAGGCAGGAATTTGGAAGATCCGGAAAAATTGGCAAATTGAGATGAGCAACCGGGTTTCTATTATAAATAAACGTCCGCAATTGTCATTACGAGGCACGAAGCAATCGCCAAGACTAAGATTGCTTCGTTCGTCGCAATGACATATATCAGTTGTTTACGCAGGGAGCGAGAAACCGGGTTTTTATTAATCTTTGGTTAGGTGATGATAAATACGGAAAGAAACCCGGTTTCTGAGGTCTGTGTTACCAAGAGAACTGAAATGATGGTAGGCTTGGCATAGAAACTTGTTTGTTTATGAATCAAATTAAACGTGTTGCCATAGTGGGAGGAACCCACGGAAACGAACTCACAGGAGTATACCTTGTGAAGAAGTTCGATCGCGCGCCAGAGTTAATTGGGCGATCGACTTTTGAAACAATCGCCCTGCTAGCCAACCCCAAAGCCTGCGAAATTGGGAGACGCTACATCGATATCGACCTCAACCGCTGCTTTCGCCAGCAAGATTTAGAAAATCCCCACCTCTCCAGCTACGAAGCCCAGCGGGCGAAAGAGATATACCACATTTTTAGCTCAAAAAACACCGAGCAACAAAGCTTAATCATCGATTTGCACAGCACCACATCGAACATGGGGCTAACATTTATTCTCGCCAGCCAGCATCCCTTTAACCTGCAACTAGCAGCTTATTTAACCTCTATCTATCCGCACCTCAAGTTACTGGCTTCGCCAAGCAATCATCAAGATAGTCCTTTGTTGCGATCGATTTCTGAGTTAGGCGGTACGCTGGAAGTTGGCGCAGTCGCGCAAGGTGTTTTAGATGCGTCTTGGTTTCAGCAAACCGAGCAAGTTATCGGGACAATATTAGATTGCACAGAAGCCTACAATCTAGGCACAATGCCCGTTGTCAATAATTCCCTGACTATTTATCAAAGCATTCGGGCGATCGACTATCCGAGAAACAACTCTGGAGAAATTCAGGCAATGATTCATCCTCAGCTACAATCGAGAGATTATGAAGCATTGAATCCGGGCGATCCGATGTTTTTGACCTTTGAGGGCGAGTCGGTCTTGTATGAAGGTAAATCAATTGTTTATCCAATTTTTATTAACGAGGCGGCTTACTACGAAAAAGGAATTGCCATGTGTTTTACCCAAAAGCAAATTGTGGTTATGTAGCGTACATCAGGGCTGAATTTGGCAACCACTTACTCAATAATTTCCCCCTGACCAAGAATTTCAAAGGTGGTATAGCGGTTGTCAGAAAGATGAGGTACGTTGTTGGGCTTCAGCCCTCTTAGTCGAAGGGTTGTGTGGGCTGCCAGTCATACCTCATCTTTTTGAGAAAGGCTATATAAGCCCCCGGATTTATCCGTGGAATCAATCCCAAATCGAAAATCAAAAATCCTCTCTTCCCCCGGATTTATCCGTGGAATTAATCTAAAATCTAAAATCTAAAATCGATTGACGCACCGTAGCAATTACAATTATTAATTCCATAGAAATTATCGGTTATTTGCATAACTCCCCGCCGGAAATAGCCCTGCCGTTTCCCTACAGATGAAATCCTCTAAGCAATATTGTTCATAATTCGTATTGCCACAAATCTAGGAAACAAAAACACCCGATCGATCGTCGAGATTCCTGAGCAAGTATATTTTGAATGATTAATAGATTTTTCACTACCCACCTCAGCTTTACATCCCACCGGCGAATGATTTTACTATCAAAAAAACAGATTTCTACAATTTTGTTGACCGTGGGGTTGACAACTATTTCTAGCTGTGGTAATAACACGGGAGTTAATGCGCCGATCGCCCAAGCCAACTCGATCGCCCAACGCCTCGTCTCTTCAGCAGTCGCCCAACAGCCCAACAGCCCGAAATTCGGTCAGCCGATCGCCTGTACCCTAGGAAAAGACTGTTTTGTCATGCACTATTTCGATCGCGATCCAAGCCCTGGCGCCGTTGAATTCGGCTGCGGGCGACAAACCTACGACGGGCACGACGGCATAGATTTTGCCATTCCCGACGCCAAAGCAATGGCTAAAGGAGTCCCCGTTGTCGCCTCCGCTGCGGGGAAAGTTTTGCGAGTGCGAGATGGTGTAGTCGATCGGCGTTTGCAAAACCAGACAGACAAAACCAACGTCGCAGGTACAGAATGCGGCAACGGTATGGTAATCGATCACGGCAACGGCTGGGAAGCCCAATATTGCCACCTCCGCCAAAACAGCCTTGTTGTCAAACCGGGAATGCAGGTACAAAAAGGCACTGTTTTGGGCATGGTGGGCAACTCTGGCTTAGCCTCTTTCCCCCACGTACACATCACTTTTCGCTATCAAGGCAAGCCCGTAGATCCGTTTGTGGGGCCAGACGCGAAGTTAGGCTGCAACATTGCCCGCAATCCAATTTGGGACAAGCCGATCGACTATGTTTCTACCGGTTTAATTCGCGCCGGTTTTGCCCCCAAGCCGCCGGATGAGAATACTGTCTGGGCGGGACAATTTTCGGAAACTCAACTACCTGTCAACAGTCCGGTTTTATTGTTTTGGGTGCAGAGTTACGGAGTCCTCAAGGGCGATCGCGAACAATACAAAATCTTTGCACCCGATGGCAAAACAATCGTCAACGACACCAAGGAAATTCCAGCCTCCAACCGCACTTGGTTGCGTTATGTCGGCAAAAAAAACAGCACAAATTCTCCTTTGACTCCCGGAGTGTGGCGCGCAGAATATCGGTTGACGCGGGGCGATCGGGTTTTAGCAGAAGTTAAGCGAGAAGTTGAATTGCGTTAGTGGCTAAGCCTTATAAACTTTAATATCCCTTTATTTCTTAGTCCGCGGAGGCGGACATCGTTTGTGTAGATGCGGTTTCAACCGCCGACTTTTATTTAGATTTAGTTCCCGATCGCACTTTTAAAAGAATGTCATACAGTCAATTCATCAACCTAGAAATGATTGAAACCAACTTTGGCATCACCATTGCTGACAAAGTTGGTATTTTTGCCAATTTACCCAAATCCGAGTATAGCGACCTTCTCAGTCAAACCCTGCAAGAAAATATCTCTTTAGCTTTAGCAATTAATACCGAAAAAGCTCGCTCAGAATTAATTGTTACACCTATTTTAGTAAAACTGAGAAAGCAGTTTAAGTATCAAATTAGCTTGTTTTCAGGAAAAGAGTTTAATGTAGATTTAGAAAAAGGATTGACTGGTTTTTGTGATTTTCTAATTAGTCGTTCTCCAGAACAACTTTTAATTAAAGCCCCGGTTGTCGCCTTAGTAGAAGCTAAAAATGATGATATCCAAGCTGGATTGCCACAATGTATGGCAGAAATGATTGCAGCTCAAATTTTTAATGAAAGACGAAACAATAATATTTCCGAAATATATGGAGTGGTCACAACCGGAACAAACTGGAAATTTTTACGACTTAGCAATCAAATTATCGAAGTCGATTTAAATGATTATTTTATTGATAATATCAGTCAAATTATTGGCATATTAAAATACTTAATAAACGCAGCTAACCTGTGAAACTCAAACTATCTTGAAAGTCATCTGCGTTTATCTGCGTTTATCTGCGGTTTCCCCAATCAAAGATTTATGCCATAAGTCTATAATTTTTGCACGATCGCCAATTCTACCGGACAATGTAGCTGTCATCAGCTTATTGTCCCCGGCTCGATCGCACTGGCGAATGCTTCTGATTTTGACAATTTAGGGCAAATTTTCCCAAGCTTGAGCCACAATCTCACTCAGCCAGCGCCTTTGAGTCAAATCGAGCAGATTGTCGTCCGCCAGTACCTCAGCCTTTAACTCATCCAAAGACTGCGATCGCGATCGGGCAATCTGAACCACACCCACGATCGCAGATGCCACCAATTCTTCATTCAGCGGCTGCTGTCGCAAAGCAATCATTTCTTGAGGATTCGTAGGAATGGGATAATTCATGAAATTGCATACCGAAGAAAGTAGATATTCAGCCACTGCGGGGTTTCCAGCCAATTAGCTAAAAATCTGAGAACAATGTAAACTTATTTAAAACTAAATAAGTATTTGGGAGTATAGCCTACTTTGCTCCCTTGTCAACTCCCCCATCTTTATGAATTTATTGAGAATTGAGACATTAAAATGCAAGAAATTCTTTATTTAGAAGTCCCGACACCCGATACAGCAGCCGTCTGCACTTGGTTGCAACAGGAATTCGATCCCGGAATCGGAGAAAAAATTATTACTCCTGACGGTTTTCGCCTGCTTTCCAACGTAACAGCAGCCGAATTGGTCAAATCTGGATCTCAAAATGCTAATCTAAAACCGACATTCGCCTATAGCAATTCCGAAAACCGCAATTCGCGATCGACAGAACTTTCCACCTTTGTCTGGTCAGTCCAGCGCACAACTTATTTAAAAGTCTTTCGTATCGAAGACGCACCCGCTGGAGAAAGAAAGTTCCTGGAAACTTTGAATCTGGCTGTAAGAAACAAGTTTCCAGAGCTATACCCCCAACCCCCCGTTATAGACCTCTCCAAACAGTCAATTTTTGAAGCTCTTGCCCCCTATTACCCCCTTACCGTCAAATACTTCAAAAAAATGCCCAAAGGCGAATACGACCTCCAGCGCGTCTACTGGTGGGAGCAGCGCTGGCGTGAAGGTACTCGCAATCCTCAAGCGCCAAAGCAAGTAGTGTTTTTGAAGAAGGAAGAAGTCCGAGGGAAGTCGGAAGAAGGAAGAGGGAAGAGGGAAGAAGGCACAGTTTCGGTGTCGGATGTTGGGGATAGTTTTAAGGAAGAAGGAAGAGGGGAGAAGAAAGAAGGCACAGTTTCGGTGTCGGATGTTGGGGATACTGTTTACGACTTGATTTATATTGGCGGGGCGTTGGGGGTAATTCACGCCGCAGTCATGGCGAGATTGGGCTACCGAGTGCTGCTGCTGGAAAGAATGCCTTTCGGGCGGATGAATCGCGAGTGGAATATTTCGCGGGATGAAATTCAAAGCTTAATTGATTTGGGTTTGTTTACGGCTGCGGAAATCGAAACTTTGATTGCTAGAGAATACAAAGATGGCTATAACAAGTTTTTTGATGCTAACAATCCAACCGTTGCTCAAGCCCCAGTCTTGCACACGCCGAAGGTGCTGAATATAGCCTTAGATGGCGAAAAATTGCTGTATTTGGCGGGAGTTAAGCTAACAGAAGCTGGTGGGGAAATTTGGGACGAAACTGAATTTGTTAGAGCCGATGTTGAAGCAAAAAAAGTAGTGGTTCAAGCCAGCCACTTGCCGACAAAAGCCGATCGCACAACCTCCGCCCGACTGCTCGTGGATGCCATGGGTTCAGCTTCTCCCATCGCTTGGCAATTGAACGGAGGACGGGCGTTTGACAGCGTTTGCCCCACCGTCGGAGCTGCCATTGACGGAGGATTTGAGCCTGGAGTTTGGGATTCTGACTACGGGGATGTTCTCTACAGTCACGGCGACATCTCCCGGGGGCGCCAGCTCATTTGGGAACTGTTTCCCGCTGCTGGTGGAGAACTGACAGTTTATCTATTTCACTACCACCAAGTACATCCCGAAAATCCCGGTTCTTTGCTAGAACTGTACGAGGACTTTTTCGCTATTCTGCCGGAGTACCGTCGCTGCGATATCGACAAATTGGTGTGGAAAAAGCCGACTTTTGGTTATATTCCGGGGCATTTTAGCAGCAACAGCAGCGATCGCGCCGTGGCAGTCGATCGCCTAATTGCGATCGGCGATGCAGCATCTTTGCAATCTCCCTTAGTATTCACCGGTTTCGGCTCCCTCGTCCGCAATCTTTTCCGCTTAACTGACCTTTTGGATACAGCATTAAAACACGATTTATTAAGTGCCAATCACTTAAACCAAATTCGCGCTTACCAGAGCAATGTGTCAGTAACTTGGCTGTTTTCTAAAGGGATGATGGTTCCCACCGGCCGCAGTTTGCCGCCCCAGAGAATTAATTCAATTCTCAATACCTTCTTCGGCATTTTGGCAGGACAAGAACTCACCGTAGCCGAAACTTTTATCAAAGATAGAGTCGATTGGTTAACATTCAATCGATTGGCGATTGAAGCAGCCGGAAAAAATCCTTCTCTCCTGCTGTGGATTTTAGATTTTGTCACCTTGGGGGATGTTTGGCGCTGGTTGGGGAGTTACTTGACTTTTACTCTGTTGGCTTTAGCTAGTTGGCTGTTCGGATGGCTACCCAGTTTCGCCCGCAAGGTACAGCCTTGGTTGGAACCCAGATATCCGGGTGTTTGGCTGTGGCTGTTGGCTACCAGCTATGCTCTCACCTACGGCATGGGAAAGGGGAAAAAAGAGTTTTCAGTTGATAGCTGAGTGCGAGCGTTTCGCTGACGTTGAACACGCGAGGATCTCGCTGACGTTGAACACGCGAGCGAGACGCTCGCACTGCACTCGGAATAATATTTTTCCGGTCAAAACCCAAACGACGATCTGTCTTTTTGGTAATTGGTAAATTTGAGCAATTACCAATTACCAATTACCAATTACCATAAAGAATTGGTTTAAAGCCGGAACCCTGATCGGGAGAAATTAAAAGAAGACGATTGATTACTCCAATCCTCTTCCTTCTTTTGTCAACTATCAACTGTCAACTGTCAACTGTCAACTGTCAACTGTCAACTTGCGTTTGCTATCGAAAACTCGGCAATTCAATTTCAGCCAGCGATCGACGTTTTTTAGAAGCCCGCAACGGATTGGAAATCAAGGTCAGCCACTCGGGTTGTCCGGCTGCTGTAGGTTTGACCGCACTCGATCGCACTTCCTGAAGGCCAAAGGTTTCCACTGAATTCAAAATTTGAACCGCCTTAGCCAATTCTTGGCTGCCTAAGGTGGGCGCAGCAGTTTCTGGTTCAGGTTCAGGCTCAGCCGCCGGCAGTTGAGGTTCCGCAACCCCAAGGGGCGAGTTTGTTGCTGGCTCAAACGGCTGGTAGGTTTCGGTCTTCTGCAATTGAATGCCGGATGCTTGGGCTAATTTGTTAAGTTCCATATTTGCGATCGACTCAGGGTCGATCGCATATTCAGCAAGCGCTGCCTCTAGATGCTCTTCGGGATCTGACCAAGCTTGGACAGGGGCAGCGTTGAAGGCTGGTGGCAGGGGACTCTGAGAGCTTCTGACTGCCGCTAGCAAGGATTCTAATTGCTTGTGGGCGCTATCTTCCGCCTCGTCAGGTGGCTCAATAATTGGAGATTTCTGTGGCCTTTCCAGACTTTTTTCCAAAGCAGCTTTAAATTGCAGAGTGTGGCGCTGCTGGCGGTGCAAGCGCGATCGCAATTCCCTGCAAACATTTTCGGTAGCTACTAGCTGGTGAAACTGTTCGTTGTAGCGCTGCACAGTAGACGCACATTCTCGCTCCACAATCGCTAACCTGGTTTGGCTGGTTGTCAACTGACTGCTTAAACTTTCCACTAAAATTTCTTGACCTTGCAGAGTTTGATGGGAAACTTCCACTTTCCCAAACAGTCGCGTCAATTGTTCTTGAATGCTTTCTAGTTCAGCAGTCCGCTGTTCTAGTAACGTTTCGCGATTCTCCAATTTGTTGTGGGACTCTTCGAGGGCTGTTTCTAGCTGAGCGATTCGCTGCAAAAGGTCGCGGTTGCATTCGTGCAGCGCTTGCATGAGGGTAACTGGTGTCGATCCTTTGTTCTTAGCCTGTTCGGCATTCCCAAGCAGATTTTTGAGATTGTCTGAAATCACGGGCGATCCCACCTCTGGCGGCTGTGTCTGAGATGGCAAATTGTTCGGGGAGGGTGTTGTGGGAATTGCATCTACGCTGATCGCGTTGGGAAAATCTAGTGTTTGCCAGTCTTCTTCTGGCTGTTGGGGCACCGTTGCGGGAGTATCTGTCGGACGGGGGGCGATCGGCTCAAAACCCCCAGCAGCAGCAAAATTTGACTGCAATCCTTCGTTCTCGGATCGAACAGCAGGGTGGGGTTGGTGCTGACTGGCTCGAAGATCAGCTTCTGACATGGCTTTTTATCCCAATAGTCACAGGGTCTCAGATACAGTCTATCCTTATAGATTATCTAAAAGAAAGCCCCTAGTTATTGGTTATTGGTTATTGGTTATTGGTTATTGGTTATTGGGCAAGCAGGGCAAGCAGGGCAAGCAGGGCATTGGTCACAAGCAAAATTCTCCGATTGGGGACTCCGACATTCGGGCATTCCGAGATTTCCTGCGATCGGCTAAACTTTAACAACTGCAAAATGTTTGTCAACAATTGCTGGAACTTCTGCCGGTTTGATGCGACTGTAGCGAGTTTTGTCCGGCATCACCACTATATTTGGCCCTGCTTTGCACTGTTTGAGACATCCGGTTCCCTGAACAGTCACTTGCTCTTCTAAACCCCGTGCATTCAAAGCATTTTCTAAAGCTTTACAGACTGCTGCGCCGCCCCGCTTCTGGCAGTCAGATTTTTGACACACTAATATTTTGGTTTGAGTTTTTGCCGCAGCTTTGACAGTTTGAGCTGCTGTGGGAGTGGTGACTTCGGTTTTGCCGATCGCGCCAACGGATGTCAGTACCCCAGCAGGTACGCTGGTAGAGTCGAGGTGTTCGAGCGATCGATCGTTGTGGCCCCGAGCCAGAGTGAGGCTGTGAGCTTTCAGTTTTATTTTACCGTTTTTCAAATTGAGTTCTTTCTCACCTGCAACTTGAACTCTCAACCCAGGAGTCAAAACAGGCGCTAAAAATGACCGCAATTCCTTGGAAAGTTTAACAAGGTATTCTACTTTGCGATCGCTGCTAATACGCAAATATTTAAGTTTATAACCATCTTCAATAATCAGGCTGAGGATTTCTCCCTCTAGGCTGAATTCAGAAACTTGCTTGCCAGACTTATACATTGTCATAACTCCTGGGTTGACTGTTCGGTGAAAATTATCAAACTTGACAAGAAAACGTCGCCAGTGAAGGTATTTATGCGTTGAATCGCATCATTATTTTTACTTCTTCCGTCTTCCTTCTTCCGTCTTCCGTCTTCCTTCTTCCTTCTTCCTTCTTCCTTCTTCCTTCTTCCTTCTTCCTTCGGGCTTTATCCGATTTGCCAGCAGCACTCCAGCAACTGAACCAGTTCGCGCCGAGGGGCACTAACTTGCCTCAACACGCTCATTAGCTGAGCAGCTTGTCTGACAGTGTTGACTTTTGCCCGCAAAGGTTGGTCAACCGCACACCAGCAGGGGATTTCGAGTTCTTGCAAGCGTTTGTAAACTTGCCACCTGTCTAGCCAACTAACTTGCACAATCTCACAAACTTCTAACTCTCGATCGGCTGGATTCATCTTGTGACAACAATAATAATTTGCATTAATTTTTACCCGGACTGATAGCGAGCAGAAGTTAAAAGCCAGATTTCAGAAGAGAATCAAGGATTGTCAAAAGCCCTTTCTGAAAAATTTAGCCTTTTGCCTGCTGCTTTCTGCCTTCGGAGGATTCGCCCCACATTCAGGAAGCACTCAGAACGAGCATCTTTTTCCAGCATAACGCAACTGCTAATAATTCTCAATAGGTTTACAAAAAAATTTTCCTACTCTCGAAACTCTATCACTATGAAGCCAGACCCTGCTTGACTGCTAAATTTAGGATGCTAGACTAACTCTATTGGCAACAATCACTGCCTATTGAGAGGAAAACACTAATGGCCCAGATTCAGAGTGCATTGAGACCGTTTGGTCACATAGCTGAAAACCCAATTTTGTTAGAACATTCAGTCACAGCACCGATTTGTGAAGGAATGAACGCCCTGCTGGCGAGTTTTCAGGCTCTATACCTGCAATATCAAAAACATCATTTTGTCGTGGAAGGAGCAGAATTTTACTCCTTGCACAAATTCTTTGAAGAAAGCTACGGAGAAGCTCAAGATAGCGTCCACGAATTGGGCGAACGGTTGAACGGATTGGGCGGCATACCCGTAGCTAGCTTTAGCAAGTTAGCCGAGATGTGCTGTTTCGCTCCGGAAGCCGACGGCGTGTATTCGTGCCGCCAAATGCTGGAACACGATTTGACTGCCGAACAAGCTATAATCGGTTTGTTGCGCCGTCAAGCAGGACAAGCAGAAAGTTTGGGCGATCGAGCTACGCGCTACCTCTACGAAAAAATCCTGCTAAAAACAGAAGAGCGAGCTTACCACATTTCCCACTTCCTCGCCCCCGACACCTTAGTGCAATTGAACTTGAACTAACCCAAAAAAAGGACTGTCCCTAAATCGGAAAAAAGCTTAAAATCCCCTCCCAATTCAAAATTGGGAGGGGATTTCCGATTGAGCAGCTTATCTGTAGGGATACAGCACTGCTCATTCCTGTCAACTGAAGCCTGAAAGCCTTGATAAATCTCGCTGATCCCCGAGTCTCGATCCCCCTAAATCCCCCTTAAGAAGGGGGACTTTGAGAATATTCCTGTCCCCTCATCGCAGCGGAACTTTCAGAATACTCATGTCCCCCCCTTCTTAAGGGGGGCTAGGGGGGATCTCCGGATTATTATACAAAGTGTGATAACTCGCCAGAGATTAAGGCGCCAAAGCACTACCGCGCAACAAGCTACCAATGGTTTTCGCAGTAATCTTCATCTGAATCAAGGGATTAGCCGGTACTACAGTCTTATACAAGTAGCTATCGAATGTGAGTTTCTGCACATCGCGATCGGCACACATTTCCACAAAAGCTTCGCGAGTAGCATCGGAACGGTAGAACACGCGCTGCAAAATGTCAAGCACTTTGTAGGTAATACCGTAAGCCTTATCCCAGCGCTTCAGATACAGCTTAATTTCTTGTTCAGTCGGAATCCGCGCGCCCTTATTGGAAATTTCCACAATAGTTTCAGCGCACATCCGGCCAGACTTAGCCGCAAAATAGATACCTTCGCCCGAAGACTTGGTAACATAACCAGCAGCGTCGCCTACGAGAGCAACTCGGCCGACAACCCGGCGGGGACGCGGATGTTCTGGGATGGGGTGAGCTTCCACTTTAATGATCTCACCGCCCATGAGTTTTTTGGCAGCGCGGGCGCGGACTCCGGCTTGCAGCTTTTTGATATCAGCTTGATTGACTTTCATCGTGCCGGTACCGACGGCTACGTGGTCGTATTTGGGGAACACCCAGGCGTAGAAGTCGGTGGAAACGTCGTCGCCGACGTACATTTCGGCTAGACCTTCGTAGTAAGCCATTTTATCTTCTGGGAGGCGGATGCGCTCTTGGAAGGCGATCGCATAATTGTAGTCACCAGCATCAATCGCCTTTGCTACGCGGGAGTTAGCGCCGTCAGCCCCGATTACCAAATCCACTTTCAGGGTTTTCTGAGTTCCCACAGCGGTGCCGTTGGAGTGGTCGGCGTAGTGGAGAATGTAGGGGTCGGTGTTGTTGCCTGGAATTTCTAAGGTGTGAACAGTACCGTTAATCAGTTTGGCACCTAAGGAAGCAGCCCGATCGCGCAAAAAGCCATCGAGGACTTCGCGGCGGCACATACCGATGTATTCGTGTTCGTTTTCGATGTTGATATCCACCTCTACATTGGAGGGGGAAATCATTTTCATTTTTCTGACTTGGCGATCGATAATACTTTGTGGCAAGTCAAATTCTTCAACCATGCACAGAGGAATTGCCCCACCGCAGGGTTTAGCGTTGTCTAATTTGCGTTCAAATAAATAAGTTTCGATGCCTGCTTTTACCAATGTTTCGGCGGCGCAAGAACCCGCTGGCCCCGATCCAACAACTGCAACCCGTAGTGTCAAAGCTTTTCTCCCAATTTTTTCTATAAGTCTTTACCAGTCAGATGTGATGGTATCACGGAGTTTCTCTGCTGTGGGGTGAGAATGGGAGATTTAAATGAAATGCAACAGAGCTTAACAATTGGATACAAAAATGGGGTTTTTGATGCTGGTTTCTATGGCAAATCTTAAATTTTTCATGGTAGATGAATGGGGATGGACGCTAATGTGCGATCGAATTAAATACAGTGCGATCGAATTAAATACAGATGCAGACGGCGGTTGAAACCGCTCCTACACAAACGATGTCCGCCTCCACGGACTGAAGAAAACAACGTAATTTTCAACGTCGGTTCTTCAACCCGCGGAGGCGGGTTTTGTTTGTAACGATGTCCGCCTCCGCGGAATGAAGAAAACAACGTAATTTTCACCGTCGGTTCTTCAACCCGCGGAGGCGGGTTTTGTTTGTGTAGACGCGGTTTCAACCGCCGTATGTATTTTGCCATCGTGTGCCGGCCCCGATATCTCGACTGAAAACTGTACGTGGGGGCGATCGAACTCCATGCAATTACGTTACATTTAAGTTAAGTAAAGCTCCTATATAAAATTTCAAATTGCTATGCTAGGTAATTTTCAACAAAGCCAACTGCGGATTGAGGTTGAAGCTTCGGAGACTGCGATTCGGGACAGTTTGGTGCGTCCGGTGCAGTTGCAGCAGTGGCTGTGGCCTCAGCAGTTTTCTCAGGGTTTACCGGAAATGCTCGATCGGGAATTGACATTCACAAGTTGGATAGGCCCGGTAGCAGTGCAGCACTATGTGGAGATTGCAGAGTCAAATTGTCTGCGGCTGTTGTTGAGTCAGGGAATTGACGGGTTTCACGAGTGGTATTGGGGCGACGGTTGGGTGCAGTCTCGGTTGGAGGGAGTGTCGCTGCTACCACTGAATTTGGGACAAACTGCTAGTTTGTTGCGGCTGCGGGAGTTTTTGACTGGGAAGGGGAAGGGGAAGGGGAAGTAGGGGAAACAAGTGCATTAAACTCGAAGTCCGCCAGGGGTTAAAAACCCCTGTCTAATAGCGAAAGTCCTCTAAAGAGGACTCATGAGTTCTTCAGTCCTCGACCGAGGACTTTCGCTTTGAGGCAGGGGTTTCAACCCTTGCCGGACTGCGGATTTAACGCGGTTATTGACACCGACTGGAAACATGAAATACGAACCAGCAAAACCTGTAAATTGGTGGGATTTTATACCAATGTTACTACTATTAACTGCCACATTAAATACTTTATCTCGACCAACGCCAGAGCATTTTTTAGCACCATCTCCGGCTATTTTCCAACAAGTTAACCAGCAAGTTTCAGAAATTGCAAATCTTGTGACTGTCAGAATTATATCTGATTCTGTGTCCGGTTCTGGCGTAATTATTCAGCATCAAAACCAAACTTATACTATTTTGACTAACAATCATGTGGTAGCTGATAATCAGGACAAAACTTATCAAGTATTGACAGCAGACGGACAGACGCATATTGCTAAATGGCTTCGTTCGTCTCAGTTTGGTAAAGTAGATTTAGCTTTAGTGCAGTTTACCACTTCTCAATCCTATCGAGTTGCGGAAATCGGAAACTCAAATAAGCTATCGGTGGGAGATGCGGTTTATGCTGCGGGTTTTCCGAATTGGCATTGGATTAATTCAGAGTCTATAGAGAAGACTCGGAATTGGGGGCTAAAAGCTTTTAAGTTAACGAGTGGGAAAGTGGGAATGTTGCCGGCTCAATCCCTTGAGAGTGGATACCAACTTGGTTACACTAATGATATTGCCGAGGGGATGAGTGGCGGGCCTGTATTGGATATTTCTGGTAAGTTGGTGGGGATTAATGGCAAATCGAAATATCCTTTGGGTGGAATTGATGTGTTTAAGTTTGCTGATGGGAGTTTGCCTTCGGTGGCGGTTTTTCAGCGGATGGAATCTTTGAGTTGGGCGATTCCGATTGATACTTTTCAGCAGGTGAGTCATCAAGATGAGAAATCGGATTTTTTCTTAGGTTTTTCGCTGCTGAACTTAGGTTTTTTCTGAGCAACATTATCCGTAGGGTGCGTCGCGATCGACAATCTTCAAAAAAGAGCGACAATCTCACAGCGACGCACCTTACACAATCATTAAATAAACCAGCCCCAAAATTGTTGTGTAACAATATTTTTTATAAATGGTATTAGGTTTTTCGCTGCTAAATTTAGGTTGTTTCTAAGAAATCGGGTGTTTTTGCGTAAGTCCTATCTCAGGTTGTCGCTACTGTGCTGATAATTTTTGAATCCTGTTGATAGCATCTTGGTAATCACTGGTTTTTCCTTGTTGCTTGTACAAGTCAGCGGCTTTTTCATAATCTGCGATCGCATTTTGTGTATCCTGTAGGGCAGACTTTGCACTACCCCGATTGTAGTAGGCATTAGCATGGTTGGAATTAATTTTAATAGCCTGGTCATAATCTGTGATCGCATCTTCATTTTTCCCTTGACCATACTTGGCTATACCCCGACCGACGTAGGCATCAGCATAGTTAGAATTAAGGTCGATCGCCTTAGAGTAATCCGCGATCGCCTCTTTGTTTTCCCCTAGGTCAGACTTGACATTACCCCGACCAAGGTAGGCATAGACATGGTTGGGATTAAGCTTGATAGCCTGGTTATAATCGGCAATTGCCTTTTGTTTGTTTTCTAAGTTACGGTATGCTCTACCTCGACTGTAGTAAGCATCAGCATAGTTGGGATTAATCTTAATAACTTGCTCATAATCTGCGATTGCCTTCTGTTTATCCCCTAACTCATAGTTCGCATTACCCCGATTGAGGTAGGCATCAGCATAATTAGGATTAATCTTAATAGCATCGGTATAATCGGCGATCGCCTTCTGTTTCTCTCCTAAGTCAGAGTTGGCAAGAGCCCGATTAAAATAGGCATCGGCATTGTTGGGATTAATCTTAATACTCTGATCGTAATCAGCCAAAGCCTTCTGTTTTTCTCCTAAATCATAGTAGGCACGACCGCGATTAAAATAGGCATCAGCATAGTTAGGATTAATCTTAATAGCCTGTTCATAATCATTAAAAGCCTTCTGTTTCTCTCCTAGGTCATAGTACGCACTACCTCGACTCAAGTAAGCATAAGCTAAATTTGGATTAAGCTTAATTGCCTGATCGTAATCAGTGAGCGCTTGAGCTTTGTTTCCTAATTCATAGTTAACATTGCCCCGATTTTTATAAGCAAGTGCATAATTAGGATCGATTTTGATTGCCTTATCAAAATCAGCAAAAGACTTTTTTTTCTCTCCTAATTCATAATAAGTTACACCTCGATTACAGTAAGCATAAGCGTACTGAGAATTAAGTGATATCGCCTTAGAAAAATCAGCTATAGCACCCTTATAATCTTCTTGCTGTTTACGAGCAACCCCTTGATTGTAATAGTCCTCAGCATCATTAAGTTGACTACCTTTAGCTTTGAAACTGTTAGGGTCTAAAAAAAGCTTAATCGGAATCCCAAATTTCCATTTCGGATCCATTCCGTCTTGCCGATCTCCGCTGGCATGAATGCCAATAACTTCCCCTTTTTGATTCAGCACTGGTCCACCACTCATTCCAGGGCTTGTCTCATTATTATACCTCCAGCCAAACCCTTGAATTTCCAAAGGTTTTGACACCAAACCGATAATTATACCAGGAATTACTACCATTTTGCGTTCTTTTATTACTTGGCTGGCTCCCGGTGCCCCAGCAACAGAAACGCTAGTACCCTCCATAGCTTTATCTGAGTCTCCCCACTTCGCCAATTTGTAAGATTTGTCACTCACAAATGTCAACACTGCCAAATCCATGCCAGCTACAGGTACGCTTGCATCTGATGCTAATGCTTTATATGAGATGCCATCCGGTGTCAAAATCAAACAAGTTCCCTTCGCCTTCTTAACCACATGATGAGCCGTGAGAACAGAGTAAGTATTGCCATCTTTTTTGAACATTACTCCTGAACCAGCCGTACTGCATCCATCAATTGTAACAGCTATTTCTTTGGCTGTTTTAGCTACTTCTTCACCAGAAGACAAACCAGAACCCAAAATTTTCGGAAAACTTTCACACCCACCAATTATTAAACCGAGAACTATAACAATAGATAATCTACGCAACACAATCATATCTCTGAATAATTATTTCAAGTTTTGTTTCTTATGTAGCACAATTAGTAAGCTGCGTCAGTTGGTTAAACCATAATTTTTCGTACTAACCTTAAAACTGACGCACTCTACATAGTAGGTTTCCCGAAATCTTGTGCGTATTCGCGGAGCAGGGGGCAATTTCTTGGAACCAAAATCATGATTTATTATCCTCAATTTTCGCCCACCAAATGCTTCACCCGTACAAGTTATAATTCTCCTTAGATTGCCCTACTTTATTGCCAAGTTGCTACCTACTAAATTTATCAATAAAATAGAAGAAGAATTAGCATTTTCAGAAACGGTGACACCAGTAGCCTTGCCCTCATTAAATCTCAAAATTTTTTCCAAGGCTTCGTGAGGGTTTTTGGAATTCTTGTCACTGAGAGTAAATAGCATATTTTTAGAAGTACATTCTGTGCTTGACTTATCAAGAACACAAACAACGTTTTGATTATTTACAAAACCCACTGTTAATTGCACATCATCTAATTTACCACCACTATCAGCAACAGCTTTTGTCAGTTTTTCTGAGACTATTTCACAGCGTTTATCGGGCGTATAGTTTCCCCCAAATTCTGTGGTATCCCAGGTAATTAGAGGGGCTTTAGTAGTTATATTTCCTTTTTCCACAGTAGTTGCCCAGCCACTCCCTTGCTGAATACACTTAAAGACTGTAGGTGGCTCATTAGCTTCTGCCTGGGGAGTCGGAGCGGGAGCAGAAGCTGTCGTCGTCGAACAAGCCGCCGCGCCAAACAAAGTCAAAACGGCAGCCAGAATTTGCGGAATCAAGCGATGCGCTTTTGTAGTCATAGCCTTTGCAGTAAATTTGAATAAAAACGCTTTCTTGACGGTTTCAAGAACTAAGCCGAATTGTATCCGAGTGTGTGAGAATTATAAAAAATATTATGACATAAAAATGATTGTAGGACAAACTCTTAACCGACGTTATCACATAATCCGTTTTTTGGGTCAAGGTGGATTTGGCGAGACATACCTAGCCGAGGATCGAGATCGACCTAACTATCCGCCCTGTGTCGTCAAGAGATTGATGCCCCAGTCCAATGAACGATCTGTTTTGGACATAGCCAAACGCCTGTTTGCAAGCGAGTCTCTAGTATTGGAGAACTTAGGGAAGCACGATCGCATTCCGCGGCTATTGGCTAAATTCGACGAAAACCAAGAATTTTATCTCGTCCAAGAGTTGATTGTGGGACACGATTTGAGCGACGAATTGAACCCCCATCACCAAATGGGAGCAAGGGGAGTTCAGTTCAGTGAAAGTAAAGTCATTGAATTGTTGTATGATATTTTAGAAGTATTGCAATTTGTCCATCAACACAAAATTGTCCACCGGGATATCAAGCCCTCCAATTTAATGAGGCGCGATGCGGATGGGAAGATTGTCTTGATTGACTTTGGGGCAGTCAAACAAATCAGCAGCCAATTGAACCATGCTACAGGGCAACCGCGAACAGTTCCCATTGGCACTCCCGGATATATGCCCAACGAACAAGAAAATGGGCATCCCAAATTGTGCAGCGATATCTATGCAGTAGGAATGGTAGGTATCCAAGCACTGACGGGGGTATTTCCTCACGAGTTGCCAAAAGACTCGCAGACGTTAGAAGTTATTTGGAGGGACAGAGTATCAGTCAGCCCAAAATTAGCAGCTATTTTAGATAAAATGGTGCGACACCAATGGAAACAGCGGTACCAATCAGCCGATCAAGCATTACAAGCTATTAAACCTCTAGCAGTATCTTCAGTATCTCCGACAGTGGCTTCCCCTGCTCCCAGTTGGCCTTCACTCAATTTATCAAAGATACCAAAAATGTTAATAGGTTTAGTTGCTTTAGGATTTGTGACTCTCACCGTCATCTTTGTAGTCCAAAATTATCCCCAATTTATGAGGATACAACCATATCCGCAGCCAACTGCGACCCCAAGGAAGAAAGGGATATTTTAAAGTCCAAAAACGCAAATTTTATCAAGTTACAAAATTAACATTATGAGTGGAAACAGAATTGACTGGAATTTAGTCGTGGGTATTACCGGACTCTTAATCACCTTTGTTGCTGCTATTCCCACGGTTTATATCTTTCAGGACAAAAGATTTTTCTGGGAAAGCGCTAAAGCAGAGCAGCAAATTCAACAACAACAGAATATTCAAGCTAAGCCAGAGACGGTGAAAGTCCGTCGAGATTTCGGGTTGGGATTTAAAAGTCGTTAACCAGGGCGAAAAATCACAAATTAGCAAAGTGAATTTCGTGGGGTCATGTCAATTCCCCCTACCTAGCCCGCACAACCAACACCGAACAAGGAGCCTCAGCCACAACCTCAGCACTCACCGAACCCTCCAAAATCCGCTTCAAACCAGTCAAACCCCGACAGCCGATCGCAATTAAATCCGCTTTATAAATATTCGCCAAACGCAAAATCTCCTCGGCCGGTTCCCCCGCCACAATCTCCAACTCACTCTGGCAAGGCAACATTTCCTGATAAGATTGCAACAACTTCTCTACTTCTCGATAAGCAATCTCATTTCCCTGAGCGTGAGGTCGATCGACCACCGCATCAAAATCCAGCGTATCAGAACTCACAACATGAACTAAAATCACCTTCGCCGTAGGTTCTAGTTTAAACTGCCCCACAGCTTGCAAAACCTGTGCTGCAAACTCAGAATTGTCGATCGCCACCAAAAGAGTATCCAATATAATGCACCTTTAAATCTCAGATATTAGACTTTAAACTTCTCATTGATAGTCGCCTACTTTCCACAATTTAGCGCTTCCCACCAACAGCATCATTACTACACAGAAACCCGGTTTCTTAACATAATTGCGTCATTTACGCAAGATAAGCTGTCCTACATTTAAATTGTATGTCAAAAATCACTTAAAAACTCTTGTGGGATGGGCTTCTAGCCCGTCCCGAATATACAATTTAAATGTGCAACAGCTTATTGAAAGAAACCGGGTTTCTTAAGCCCGAAGTGCGTAAATCTCGATCGCCAACCTCAACTCTACCATCTAAAACTCATCACCCTCCCTCATTTTCAGTCCGCAAGCGCACCGAATCGGCATGAGAAGGTAAACCCTCAGCTTCCGCCAACACATTAATCGCCCTACCCACCTTCTTCAGTGCAGCCGGCGAATATTGAATCAAACTCGAATGCTTCATAAAAGTTTCCACTCCCAGTGGGGAAGCATAGCGCGGAGCACCAGATGTCGGTAAAGTATGATTCGGGCCAGCCAAATAATCGCCCACAGCTTCGGGTGTTGAACAGCCCAGGAAAATCGCCCCAGCGTGCCGAATTTGGTCGAGCAGGGCCCAGGGATCTGCCACCTGCAATTCCAAGTGTTCGGGAGCAAACTCGTTAGACAGTTCCGCCGCCGCCTTCAGGGACTCAACTACTACAACTAAACCGTAATTGGCGATCGCCTTTTCCGTCAAAGTCCGGCGCGGGTGATTTACCAATTGTCTGTCAACTTCAGCCACCACCTTTCTAGCCAACACCGAATCCGCCGTCAGCAAAATCGCCGACGCCATCGAATCGTGTTCAGCTTGAGCCAACATATCCGCAGCCACGTGTACGGGATTCGCCGTAGCATCAGCAATAATCAGCACCTCCGACGGCCCCGCCAGAGAATCGATCCCGACTGTTCCGTAAACCAGTTTTTTCGCCAGCGTGACGTAAATATTCCCCGGCCCGGTGATTAAATCTACCTTGGGAATACTTTCGGTACCGTAGGCCAAAGCTGCGATCGCCTGGGCCCCGCCAACCCGATAAATCTCATCAACTCCCGCCTCCTGAGCCGCTACCAGCACCGCAGGATTCATTTTCTTCTCCTGTCCGGGGGGAGTACACATCACCAGTTTCGGCACCTTGGCGACCTTCGCAGGCACCGCATTCATGATCACCGAGCTGGGATAGGACGCCTGACCGCCAGGGATGTAAATTCCCGCGCGATCGACTGGCGTGTAGCGCTTACCCAAAACAATCTCGTCATCACCAAACTGCACCCAAGATTTGGGCACACGCTGTCGGTGAAACGCCTCTACCTGTTTACAAGCAAGCCGGATCGCATTTAATAATTCTTTCGATATTTGCTGATAAGCAGCATCCAATTCGGCGCCACTCACGCGCAAATCTGTCGCATTTAGGGTGATGCGGTCAAATTCAGCAGTATATTGCAGCACAGCCTGATCGCCTTTGCGTCTTACAGCTTGCAGCACCTCGCGCACGGTGGCTTCTTTGTGAATAACAAGTTCGTCGTGGGTGCGATCGCAGATTCGTCGCAGTTCAGCTTGCGCCTCAACCCACTGAGTAATAATTCGCAGCATGGAGATTAGGAATGCCGTCAATAATTCACTAACATTTGCTTGACAATTGGGGATTTTTGTGGCTATCTCCTGGACAAGTCAGCCACCACCAGCCCACAAGCTTAAACCGCGAGACTCGCGGGAGTTTCTAAGGCTTCAGTGCAGCGTTATAAATCTCTGTCGATGATTTTGCAACACTGAGAGCTTTTCTAGAAATTGCTCGCCAGAGAATCGGGTGCGGAGGGAGAGGGGGAGAGGGGGAGAGGGGAGAGGGGGGAGAGGGGGGAGAGGGGGAGAGGGGGAGAGGGGGAGAGGGGGAGAGGGAAAAATCTTCTGCCCTTTTCCTTCTGCCCTTTTCCTTCTTCCTTCTGCCCTTTTCCTTCTTCCTTCTTCCTTCTTCCTTCTTCCCTCTTCCTTCGACGAAGCCCAAATAACCCGTACTCTTTGTTATAGCTTAACTTGGATTTTTCAGGGAATGGGATTTTGAGCCGAATCGATGCTATATTAGTTTTTTCGACACCTGATAATTTTTTATAAAAAAACGCCAAGTTATTGTATACTTGAAAATTGCGCGCAATAAACCGTGAATTTAACTCGTGACGGTGGAAACCCCGCAAGACGCCTCGATCGCACCCTTGTCATACCTTTGGGTATCGTCAGAGGTAAAAAAAAAGGCAGTTAAATGAGTCAATTAAAAATTATTGCGCGATCGCCCTTGAAAAAGTAGCCCCAGGCTCAGCTTGAATCCGATCGATCGGCTCATGGCTGACTCAGCTTTAAAAAAATCAAGCTTTTTGTGGCTCCCACCCGAAAAGATTGTCCCTCAAAATCTCCGTGTCTTGAGACTATCTTGAGACTATGATGTATCAATCAATACCTACTTCCACAAACTGAACTATGGCAAATATTAAGTCCGCCGTCAAACGAGTCAAAATCGCCGAGCGCAACCGCTTGTACAACAAGTCGTACAAGTCAGCGGTAAAAACTTTGATGAAAAAGTATTTTGCAGCCGTCGATAAATACGCCGCATCTCCGACACCAGAATTAATGCAAGAAGTCCAGCAGCGGATGTCTGAGGCCTACAGCAAAATAGACAAAGCTGTGAAAAAAGGTGTACTGCACCGCAACAACGGCGCTCGCAAAAAGTCCCGCTTGGCAAGAACCATCAAGCCACACGAAACACAAGTAGCATCCTAAGACAGAAGAAGGAAGAAGGAAGAAGGAAGAAGGAAGAAGGAAGAAGGAAAAAAGCAGCAGGAAGTAAGAAGGAAGAAGAAGAAAAAGTAGCAGGAAGAAGGAAGAGAGAAGATTTTCCCCCTCTCCCCCTCTCCCCCCTCTCCCACTCTCCCCCTCTCCCCCTCTCCCACTCCCCCCCTCTCCCACTCTCCCCCTCGTCTACTCTCTCACTCTCCCATTCCCCCATGCAGCTCATCGATACTCACGTTCATATCAACTTTCAGACTTTCAAGTCGGAGTTAGAAGCCATTCGAGAACGCTGGCGCGAAGCTGGTGTAGTTCGATTGGTTCATTCTTGTGTAGAACCCGAAGAGTTTGCTGGAATTCAAGCAATTGCCAATCAGTTTGCAGAAGTCTCTTTTGCGGTGGGGCTTCATCCCCTAGATGCCGCCAAGTGGAAAGACGAAACTGCAAGCCTGATTAGGGAATTAGCAAGTTCTGACTCTCGGGTAGTGGCGATCGGCGAAACTGGACTAGACTTTTTTAAGGCTGACGATCGCGAACACCAGTTTAAAGTGTTTGAGGCACAGCTTGAAATTGCCCAGGAACTTGACAAACCAGTGATTATTCACTGTCGCGACGCCGCCGCCCCAATGGCCGAAATGCTGCGGAACTTTTGGGAAAGACGCGGCCCAGTACGCGGGGTGATGCACTGCTGGGGAGGCACGCCCGAAGAAACCCAGTGGTTTTTAGACCTGGGTTTCTACATCAGTTTTAGCGGCACAGTCACCTTTAAAAAAGCCTTGCAAATACAAGAATCAGCTTGTATGGTAAATAGCGATCGCATCCTAGTCGAGACAGATTGTCCTTTTCTCGCGCCCGTACCCCAGCGGGGAAAACGCAACGAACCAGCTTACGTCTACTACGTAGCCGAGCAAGTTGCTAAATTGAGAGGAGTTTCTCTCTTGACTTTGTCCCAGCAGACAACCGAAAATGCCTGTCAGCTATTCGGGTTGTCACTTTAGCTACTAGCGCATAGAGAAACGAGGAAAACAGGTGGAGTTCGGGGGAAAAGATAGGAAAAATCCCATCTATATCCTGATACAAAAACCGGATTCATCCTTAATCTCAGATTCTTTGGGAGTTGCCGTAGTGCGATCGGATTTGCGTCCTATAATAATAAAAAGAACCGACCGATCGGGCGATCGCTTGCTTGCGGGCGCCGTCGCAGTCGCCGAACTGCTAGCTTGGGCGAGGGCGCGCTAATCTTCCGGACAGACAAAAACGTCAAGCAATACCTCAAACTTACACTCAATTTTACACATTACAAGCAACTTGGAACCTCAGCAATTTGGCAATAGCTGTAAAGTCAATTTTAGGAGTCAAATGTGTAAGGGATTTACCCTGGAGTACCAAGAGATCGGAGCTAAAAGAATCTCGATCGCAGCCAGAACCCGCACAAAAATAATGCGAGCAACCAATAAAAACAACCGTTGCAGCAGTTGGTAGGCGATCGAAAACATCATATAAATTCTCTCACACAATCCATCAAAAAAACGCAACAAGGTAAAAACGCCAAGCCTTGGCGCCATGTAAAAAGCTAGAGCCACTGCGGAAAAAGGACACCCATGACGACTAAAGATTACACAGAATTCGCCTTCACCTTGCCCGACCTGATCGAAATCCAGCGGGCAAGTTTTCGCTGGTTCCTAGAAGCCGGACTGATTGAAGAACTAGACAGCTTCTCCCCGATTACAGACTACACGGGAAAGCTGGAACTCCACTTCATCGGCAAAGACTTCAAACTCAAGCGCCCAAAATACGATGTAGACGAAGCTAAGCGCCGGGACAGCACCTACTCGGTGCAAATGTACGTCCCCACCCGCTTGATTAACAAAGAAACAGGCGAAATCAAAGAGCAAGAAGTCTTCATCGGCGATTTGCCTTTGATGACCGAACGCGGCACTTTCATCATCAACGGTGCGGAACGAGTCATCGTCAACCAAATCGTCCGATCGCCCGGCGTATACTACAAATCAGAAACCGACAAAAACGGCCGCCGTTCCTACAACGCCAGTCTCATCCCCAACCGAGGCGCGTGGCTGAAATTTG
>NZ_JAEQCT010000085.1:0-26324 GCF_020738205.1 Microcoleus sp. PH2017_24_DOB_U_A | reverse complement strand
TTTGTCCGATGTATTGTCTGCCTACAGCGTCGGTAAAGTTACCACTTTTTCTATGTCCTGAATCATCTATTATCAGGCTAAATCCTCGACTAATCTTGGCGCAAGTTGCACTGATTCATTACGTCTAAGCGACGTTCGTTGAGTTCATTGAATGACCAAGGCGCTGTTGTTAAAAAATGATGTAATTTGTGGTAAGTTACTCCGACAGCGTTTTCTGCCATCTGTGACAGGTTTTTTCGTTCGCTTTCTCCCAATAATCCCCCTAAATAGTTCCTAAACTCTCGTTTTTGGGGGGGTTGTCTCTTTCATGGGTCATTTTTTAACGTTATCTGCTTGCTATGTAAGCATTATAACCTATTTTTATCGTATTTTCTGTTTAAGTCCCGCTAATGCCCGTCGCGTCTGGATTGCTTTGCTAGAAAAAGAGATTGAGTTTGAATTGGTGTCGATGAAATTAAACGGCGATCAGTTTCAACCAGATTTTTTGGATATTAGCCCTTTTCACCACATTCCGGTTTTGGCTGATGGCGATTTTCATTTAATAGAAAGTCTCGCTATGCTTGATTATCTGGAAGCTAAGTATCCGACGATCGCACTATTGCCACAGAATGCTCGGGATTTGGCGATCGTCCGCATGGTACAAATGGTAACAGTCAACGAATTGACACCAGCGCTGAGTCCCTTTGTCCGCCAGACTTTCGGCGGCGCAGGCGAACCGGAGAATCTGGAAAAATCTGCGCTGCAAGTGGCGGCGGTACTCAGATTTTTTGAGGAGTTGTTGGGCGATACACCTTTTTTTGGCAGTAACACGATTACCCTGGCGGATGTTGTGGCTGGTGTTTCCGTGCCTTGGCTGCCCGAGTTAGGCTTGTCTTTGGAGGAATACCCCAAATTGGAGGATTGGTGCGATCGCTTAAATTCCCGCGCTTCTTGGAAAGAAACACAAGCCAGTCCGGAACTGGTGGAAGCTTTTAAAGCGCAGATGAAACAGTTGATGAAAGGTAAACAACAGCAGCCTTTAAATGATGAAATTAATGAGCTTAGAAGAGAAGATAAATAAGTGATTTATGGTTGGGTGGGGGCGGGTTTTTGAGATTGTCAATTATTGGCACGTATTGTTGGTGAACCCGCCCCTACAGCAATTATGTCTATTTACCAATGCCCCATGCCCCATACCCCTATCCCCATGAACGACTTAATTTACAAATATCCCCCTCTCTTACCCGGCACTTTAATCAAGCGGTACAAACGATTTTTCGCAGAAATCGAACTGGCTTCGGGAGAAATTATCACCGCGCACTGTCCGAATACTGGCCCGATGACTGGTGTTTTAATTCCCGGCAATCCAGTGCTAGTATCTCCCAGTGACAATCCCAAACGCAAGTTAGCTTATACTTGGGAATTAATTAAAGTTTGCGATACTGTACCAACCTGGGTGGGAGTTAATACCGGGCTGCCAAATCGAGTAGTTAAATTAGCTTTGGAATTGCAATTGTTTCCTGAATTGGGAAATTACAGTTTGATTCAGCCGGAGGTTGTTTACGGAAAAGATAAAAAAAGTCGAGTGGATTTTTGGCTGACTGGTGGGGAAAAACCGATTTTTGTGGAAGTTAAAAATACAACTTGGGTTAAAGATACATTAGCTTTATTTCCCGATACAGTCACAGAACGGGGACAGAAACATTTGAGAGAATTGATCGAAGTGGTGCGGCAGGGTTCGAGGGCTGTAATGCTGTATTTTATTAATCGCGGCGATTGTACGGATTTTGCGCCTGGGGATAGTGCCGATCGCATTTACGGACAATTGTTCAGACAAGCTATTATTGAAGGTGTGGAAGTTTTGCCTTGCCGCTTTGACGTAACTCCCGAAGGTGTCCGGTATTTGGGTTTGGCAAAACTGGATATTTGACAGTTGACCGCTTGACAGTTTGAGAGCAACCTCTACCTAGAAGGAAGAGGATTGGAGTAATGAATAGTCTGACTTTAATTTCTCCCTCAAATGATTCCGGCTTTCAACCAATTCTTTCTGGTAACTGTTGCTTTGAGGATCGAAAATCCGTGAACCGAGTAACTCCCGTCGTCGATGAAAAAGCAAACCGGATCGATTACCTTTTTTGTTTAGAAACAGGCAAGATGCCCGTTCCACAATATAGCCTTTCTCACAAAGATGAGGTATGACTGACAGCTTACATAACCTCCCAGACAAAGAGGGCTCTCTTCCCAACAACGTCCGCGAATCTTTCTGAGAACCACAATACATGAATTTTCTTGTGGGGAGTAGGGGTTGGGCATCCTGCCCGCGCCAAAATACAATTTAGATGCGGGACAACTTACTTAAAAAAAGAGGCAATTTAATCTGCCAAATCTGGGAAAACTTCCCGGACGGCCGGATGCACCAGTCGGTGATTCTGCACGTTCAATCCCTTCGCCAAACTCGGATTCATTTCCAAAGCTTTAATCCCGTTATTTGCCAACTGCAAAACATAAGGCAAAGTGCTGTTATTCAAAGCTTGAGTAGCTGTCCAAGGCACTGCACCGGGCATATTTGGTACGCCATAATGCACAACTCCTTCCTCTACATAAGTAGGATTTGTGTGAGAAGTTACTCGCAAAGTTTCGACACAGCCACCTTGATCGACGGCTACGTCAACAATTACAGAACCGGGCTGCATTTTGGCGACAAATTCGCGCGAAAGTAGCACCGGAGCTCTTTTTCCTAAGACTAAAACTGCACCGATTAATAAGTCAGCATCGGGAACAACTGCTTCTATTTGCAAAGGACTGCTGTAAAGGTATTCTACTCTGGAACCGAATAAAGTTTCCAAGTAGGCTAGCCGATCGACATTTACATCTAAAATCTGCACCCTAGCGCCCATTCCGACAGCAATGCGGGCTGCTTCTGTGCCGACGATTCCGCCGCCCAAAATTACAACTTTGCCCGGTCTTACCCCCGGTACGCCCCCCAAAAGTACGCCTTTGCCGCCTTGCTGTCGTTCCAGAAACCGAGCACCGAACTGCACGGCCAAACGCCCTGCAATAATGCTCATCGGGGTTAGCAGGGGCAATTTCCTGTCGGGGAGTTCGACGGTTTCGTAGGCGATAGCCTGGACTCCGCTGTTGATTAAGTGCTCGGTTAATGTGCGATCGGCTGCCAAGTGCAAATATGTAAATAGCAACTGCTCTTTTTGGATCAGCGGATACTCAGTAGGTAATGGTTCCTTAACTTTGACAATTAGTTGCCGGTTCCAGACATCTGAAGCCTTCGAGACAATCTTCGCCCCGGCTTCAATGTAGTCCTCATCAGCAAAACCAGCCCCAGCCCCAGCATTCGTTTCGACGAAAACTGTGTGGCCTTTGTCCGAACAAGCCCGCACGCTGGTGGGACTGAGTCCGACTCGAAACTCTAAATCCTTGATTTCCTTGGGGACGCCTATTTCCATCTATAACCTCAAATTTCAGGCTTATGTCGATCGAATTTAACGCAAAAATCAGCCCTAGCGGGACAATACCATTGGAGATTTTAGATTTGGGAATCGGGCTGGGCTAGGAGAATATTTGTTTGATTTTCAGCCATTGCGATCGCAATTTCCAAAATTTGTCATTTTCCATAAGGTCGATCGATCTTTTAGCCTGCTCCAACTCTAACTCAAGCTGCTGCATCCGAGCTTGCGAACTCTGCAATTGGGACTTAACCTCCTGCAACTGAATTCGCACCTCCTTTTCCCCAGTATTTTTCTTAATCGCAATATCGTGATAGCCTAGGAACTGAAGCGCCAGAAATACTATTTCCCAGTCATTCGCAATACAAAACTCATTAACTGCTTTCGCCACACCGTAAGGCATGATTTCGCATACAGACCAATTCGTATAATCGTTAAAAACCATCATCCCGTCAGATTTCACCTTTGTATAACCTCGATCGATATCTTTGCATACACCTTCATAAGAATGATCGGCATCGATGTAAATCCAATCAAAATACTCTTCTGGAAAACCGCCTAAAATTGTCGATGAATCACCTTCGTGAAGTTCGACAGTCCCATTTTCTATCCCTGCTTGCAATAGGGGATTTTGTTTGCGATCGATTTCCGCTTTAAATGCCTCGAAATTACCATCAATTAAATGCAGCTTTTGGGGCTGGGTAATAGCAAGTATTTTCTCGGCAAATCGCCCATATTGAGTGCCAACCTCTGCAACCACACTATTTTTAGGTAAACATTCCAATATTTTGATGCGACTTTCAACCAGGCGACAGTTTTTGACATGGCAATTTTGCAGTGTTGGCGAAACAAGTACCAATGGATTGTCATTAAAATTATTCCATTTCTCATTATCCCAGCCTTCAGTCGCTGCTAAAAAATTTTGTTTGTATTGCAGAAAGTCAAACATACGATCGCAAAAGTAAGAGAACTTTAATTTGAAAGTAAAGACTTCAGTCCTTACTTTTCCTATATCCTATATAATTTAACAGCAACGATTCACCGCGTCTCAAAAAAAATGCCACGCACACCTACATTAACATTCGATCGCGGAACGCTCCTACTGCACCCGCCGCCCAAAGGCCGAGACTGGGCGGATTTTGCCACGTGGGACGATCGCGTGGAAAAATTTCGCATTCGAGCAATTCACTACCGCCCGCTGGTAGAATCGCTTCAGGCCGACTGCACTAACTTCACCGACGACGCCCGCGGATACGAACTACTAGAACTTGTGCCCAGCGTAGAAATGCAGCCTTACCAGCATCAACAAGAAGCCCTCGCAGCTTGGCAAGAAGCAGGAAGCCAAGGAGTAGTCATCCTCCCCACCGCTTCGGGCAAAACTTATGTGGCCCAATTAGCGATGCAAGTCACGGGTCGCAGTACATTAGTCGTAGTGCCAACTCTCGATTTAATGCACCAGTGGTACGCTAATTTAAAAGCAGCTTTTCCCGACATCGAAATTGGATTGTTAGGCGGAGGTTCGCGGGACAAAACGCCAATTTTAGTAGCAACCTACGACAGCGCCAGCATTCACGCCGAAACCTTGGGGAATAAATACGGCTTGCTGGTGTTTGACGAATGCCACCATTTACCAACGGACTTTTATCGAGTAATATCCGAATATGCGATCGCGCCTTTTCGACTCGGACTGACAGCAACACCCGATCGCACAGACGGACGCCACAGCGACTTACACTTCCTCATCGGCCCCACAGTATATAGCAAAAAACCCGAAGATTTAGCAGGCGACGCCTTAGCCGACCATAAAATAGTGCAAATCATGGTCAAACTGTCAAAAGAAGAAACCGATCGCTACAGCGAAGCCATGAACATTCGCAACGACTTCCTCAAACAGTCCAACATCAAAATATCCAGCCTCGAAGGATGGAAACAGTTTATCATGGCCAGCGCGCGATCGCCCCTAGGAAGGCGCGCCATGATTGCCCACCGCCAAGCCAAAGAAATCGCCCTTTGTACCGAAGGCAAATTGCGAATCTTAGCTCAAATTCTAGCCGAACACTCTCCCCAGCGCACCCTAATCTTCACCGGAGACAACGCCACAGTCTACCGAATCTCCCAAGAATTTCTCATCCCCACAATTACCCACCAAACCCCAGTCAAAGAAAGGCACGAAATCCTCGATAAATTTCGCAGCGGCGAATACAAAACCCTAGTCGCATCCCACGTTCTCAACGAAGGAGTGGACGTACCCGACGCCAGAATTGCTATTATACTGTCAGGTACGGGAAGCGAACGCGAATACATCCAAAGATTGGGTCGAGTTTTGCGAAAAAGCAGCGATGTAAATAAACTAGCAATTCTCTACGAAGTCGTCACCGAAGACACCACCGAAGAAAGAACATCCCAGCGCCGCCGAGGCGGAATGCAAGTTCACAAACCCCAACCAAAAACACCAATAGAACCACCACCAGCAGAATATCCAAAATTAGAAACAGTCAAACCAACACCGATTTACGGAGTCAACCGAGAGACAACCAAAAAAGCAGCAGAAACACCAGCAAAATGGGGAGATGATGATGACATTCCCAAGACAACCAAAAAAGCCGCAGAATCACCCGCAAAATGGGGAGATGATGATGACATTCCCTGGTAGCACGCCTAAATTATTCCTTCTTCCTTCGATCAACTGTCAACTGTCAACTGTCAACTGTCAACTGTCAACTGTCAACTGTCAACTGTCAACTGTCAAATGCTACCAACCGATCTACTAAGCCACCGTCAAAACGGCGAATCAATCATCCCGCTACGCCTCAAGATAGATGCTAAAAATCTCGATGCGGCTACCGAAACGATCGCCTGCTTCCAGGAGTCGATCGGCAAAACCCAAGGCGAACTCGACGGACGCTTGCTAGAATTAGAAGGCGACAGCCCCGACTATCGGCTTAAACGGGGATTAGCGCACCTCCTCAAAGGCGGTTTCTCCACCTTGGAAGTCGTCAGCCCCCTAGAACCAATGGAGTTGAGACAGCGGGTATTTGCGTTGTCCGCGCGATCGACACCCAGCCCACAATCCACCCAAATAACCCTCGAAACAGTAGCCACAGAGCTCAGCCAAGACTTAAACAGAGAAGTTTTTACCCACGAAATCAAAACAGGTTTATACGCCGATTTAAACGAAAACAAAATCCTCACCGAATTTGACGCACCAACACCCGAAAACTTACTTCACAGATACAACCTTTCCCAAGTCCAAGGCATATTTTACCGAGCAAGTCAAGTTCAATTAACCGCGCACCGCAACGATCCAGGAGAATACAAACTCCTCTTTCGCTATTTAAAATTATTTCAATTAATGACCTACATCGAAGGCGATGCAGACCACGGATTTACCCTCACAATCGACGGCCCCACAAGCTTGTTCAAACCCAGCACCCGCTACGGCTTAGCCCTCGCCAAAATGCTGCCCGCACTCCTACACGTCACCAAATGGAGTATGCACTCAACTCTGCAAACCAAAGATGCTTTCAGCGGCGTTGTGAAAACAGGTAAATTCACCCTAAATTCCGACTGCGGTTTAGTCAGCCACTATCCCCCAGGCAAACCCTATGATAGTATGTTAGAAGCAGCATTTGCTGGCAGGTGGGATAGCTTAAAAACCGAGTGGAAACTCGAACGAGAAGTTGACTTAATCCCAATTCCAGGAAGCGTGATGATTCCCGACTTTCGGTTAGTCCATCCCGACGGACGAGTATTTATATTAGAAATAGTCGGCTATTGGCGGCCGGAGTATTTGCAAAAGAAATTTGCTCAAGTACACAAATCTGGATGCGACAACTTGATTTTAGCTATTTCCGAACGGCTGAATCTGGAAAAAGCTGGGGTTAATGTAAAAGAAGTTCCTGCAAAAATAGTTTGGTTTAAAGATAAATTGCAGCCAAAATCAGTCCTAGAAATCCTCGAATAGTACACCAATCAGTAGCAAACTTCTCTCTCCCTCTCTTCCTCTGCGGCCTCTGCGGCCTCTGCGGTTCAAACCTCTTAAATTAAATTATCCTAAAAGAACGATCGCACATTCCAACACTCTAGTAAAATAGAAACATCCCCAAAACCTTGCCACCGCGTAGTCTCACCCCCAAACCAATCAAAAAATGGTAGAAACAAGCATTGTCGAAAAAATCAAAAAGCTGTTAGCCCTCGCCACCTCATCCAACGAAAACGAATCAACCGCTGCGGCAGCAAAAGCTTCCGTTTTACTGGCGCAGTACAATCTCAGCCTCGCCGATTTAGGCCCCAATCACCAAGAAGAGATCGATCAAAGCGGAGTTGAGACAACATCCAAATTTGTCACTTGGAAAATGATCCTGTTTTCGGGAATTGCGGAAGCCAACGGTTGTACAGGTATGCGGAACAATTATAGTGGTAGTATGTTTTTGGTGGGAAGCTCTACAAATCTGATTGTTTGCAAGCACCTGTATGAATATTTGAGTTCTGCGATCGAGAAACGGGCGAAATACCGCAAAGGAAGCGGCCGGGGACTGGCGTATCTGAACGCTTTTCGGGTGGGATGCGCCACAAGGTTGCGGCAAAGGTTGCTGGAACAAAAGCGGGAGATGGAGGAGTCGGGGATTCCGGGCTCGGTTGATACAGCGGCTACTCCTGCTATTGTAGTGCGATCGATGTTTGAGAAGAATGAACAGGCGATCGCAGATTATTTAGAAAGCCAAGGAGTTAAAGTCAAAACCAGGACAGATTCTCAAGTCAGCAGCGAGGCTGGTTTTAATTCCGGGTATGAAGTGGGCGACAAAATTAGTTTGCAGAAGCAAGTGCAGCCTGAAGGAAAACAAAAACAGCTTAATGAATCTCTGTGAGTTTAAGTATAGTTAGTATTAAAAGGGAATTTCTTCGTCAAGCTCAGGAAATTTGGCAGCCAGTTTATCCCAGGCTTCAATTGTCGCTTGTTTTACCCAATAATCGCTATCCCGCAAAGCATCAATTAGAGAGTCTACTGCTCTTAAATCTCCGATTTCTCCTAATGCCCAAACAGCCATCTGTCGAACTTCATCCTCGTTATCTTGCAAAGCTTCAATGAGAGGGTAAGTTGCTCGTTTATCTTTGAGTTGACCCAGCGCCTTTGCTGCACTGACTTTAGTTTGGTAATCCCAATTATTATGACAATCGTTTTTGAGAGTGGCAATTAGAACAGGCACAGCTCTAGTATCGCCTAATTCTCCCAAAATTCTGGCTACCTCTTCTTTGGGATCGTAATAGAGAAATGGATCGTTATTCTGCTGGTTCAATCGCTCTATATTCTGATGATTGAGTAATTGCAACCCTTGAATTAGAGGCTCCACAGTTCTTGGGTCTTTAAATTCGATTAGGTCGTTGGAGAAATATGTAAAAAACCGACCACACAAAGAGCCTTGCTGAATAGCTTGTAGAGCAAATTCTATAATCTGGGAGTTATATTTACGCCCAATTTGATATTCTTTTTCAGGGTTGCGAGAAATATAATCCCCTATGAAGTAAGCTCCTGCTTCATAACATTCTGCGATGGTTAGCATCATACTGGTTAAACTTGTATACTTTTCAAGTAAAGTTAACTCTCCTTCTTCAATTCGCTGAAAAATTATCGGACAAAAATTTAGTATGTTATTAATGAAGACGCACCCATTATCTTCCCATAAAATGTGATAAAAAATATTTAAATACTTAAAATTCCCCCAATAAGGCTTAATTATATCTATATTGGCTATGTTATCTGTTTGGAAATTTTGATATGTGAAACTCTCCTGGCGCAGCCCTGCAACGACCTCTTGTAGAGGTCTAAAAGTCCAACTATGAAATATCCAAACTGTTTCCTTCCACTCATCTCCTTCTACTGCACCATTTCTCCACTGATAGAGTTCATAGAGTTCAGGAGGAAATTGGATTGGTAAATCTCTTACTAAGTCATCTATCTCATCCTTTGATAAGCCAGGGTATAGATACTCAATCCACGAGGGTTCGTGTCGCTCTATCCAGCTTAAGATTCGGTTTAAGGCGTCGGTTAATTCTGAAGTCATAACTTTCTTTAAAATGTAACCCACCGCCGCGAGTTAGAATTTTCCCGCTGTCACGCACCCTACGACTGAGCTCTTGCACAGACTGTAATCAATCAATCAATTCCGCTTCTTCAAAAATCTGTCTAGTTGTTAACTCCAAACCAGGCAGCAACTCATCCACAATTAGTGTATTATCCATATACACCTGACTAGAACCATCAGGGAAAAAACTTCTAATTAAAATCAATTCTGGATCGATTACCCAAACTCGCGGAACCCCCGCCGCCAAATAATCCTTCGCCTTCTCTTCAAAATCCTTCATACTTTGATCGGGAGAGATAATCTCAATCACCAATTCAGAAATTGCAGGACAAGCTTCATTCCGCCGCCAACTTTTCGGCAGACGTTCATAGGAAATATACGTCAAATCAGGAACAGGTGCCCAATCTTTACCCTGACGCTTTAACAGAATTGCCCATTCTGGAAGCACTCGCCCGCGACTTTTACACCATACACGAATCAGGCGACACAAAGTTCCCTGTAAACTGGAATGAAAAAATTTTGGAGACACTTTAGGAACTGCTTCACCATCTACAAACTCATAATATACGTCTCCGTCGGGCAAAGCTAGAAATTCTTCTAAAGTCAGTTTGGTTCCGATTCCTACCATGACTCCCAGCCCTCTTGCTCATTAATTCAAATATCAATTATACAAAATTTCCCAACATTCCTCAAAAAAGACCCGGCGGTTGAAACCGCGACTATACAAACAAAACCCGCCTCCGCGGGTTGAAGAATAGGCGGTGAAAATTACGTTTTACATTATTCTCTTGAGTCCGCGGAGGCGGACGAAAGTTTGTGTAGACGCGGTTTCAACCCCCGTCCGATCTTTGTTTGTGTAAACGCGGTTTCAACCGCCGTCTTACTTTACTTCACCCAAGCACGATGAGCCATCAAAGCCGCAAACGGCTGCACTCCCCGCAACTGATTCGACAGCGGCAAATGACCCCTCGGCGCGCTCAAATCCCAAATAAACTCTTGCGGATACCGCGTCCAATTATTCCCCTTCTTCCACCCAATTAACGGCCACAACTTATCCCAATTCTTGCCCGAACTCAGCCAAATTTCCCGCTGTACCGAAAAGCCAAATTTGCCTTCCGAATGAACTTTCCACAGGGTATTAATTGTTTGCAAATCTGCCACAGGCAAACTTTCAACTTCCGTAAAATACAACCACTTTCTCGCGGCAGCAGTCTCGCCCGCCAACCCACAAAGTTTGTTTAAAGTCAACAGATCGGCTTCTTGAAATTCCTGTAGGGCCAATAATTGTTGCAGCGGAGTGTAGTCAATGTTAGAGTCCGATCGCAATTGCACTACTCCAGTCGGAAAATTCGCCTGCAAAAACTCCCTCGCTCTGGCAGAATCCGCACAATAAAGAATTTGGTAAGCCTTACCCATTACCGCCGTCGGTTCCTCCGACTTGCGCTCTAATAAAAATTCCATCAACACGTCCCAGCCTGCATCTGCTATGTGTTGTTGCAGCAGTTGCAGTTGAGTTTTCTCTGAACCCGACCTCAACTGTGAGCGGAGTTCGGCTGTATCGGCGGCCGAGTCTAATGGAGAAGTAGAAATCGAGTCAGTCATGGGAAACTATCAGCTATCAGCTATCAGCTATCAGCAATTAGCTGAAGCCCTGGTTTTCCTCCATTGTACAATGCTACTGACTCCGATTTACTTCTCTGTACTCCGATGGTTGTGCGCTGCACGACGAGCTAACCTCGCCGCGATCGCACATTCCTCGTCAATGGGAGCGATAGCAAATAGCTTTACCCTCAGATTTTTGCGATCGCTCCCATGTAAAAGAGTTTTTCTTGAACCTAGTCGTCCACGATGGAAACCCATGCAGAGAACGAAGGCGGAAAAAAGTTGATGTCATATTCCGAGTCTTCCCACTCTTTCACCCACAGCGGTACAACGCCCGGGCGAGGAGTTTCCGCAAAGATCCGTTCCTTGGATTCGATCGAGTGAAATAGCTGTTTCAAAGTATCTCCCCGATCCAAAGCTTCGCTGAGGATGTCGTCCAACTCAGGATCGACCCGTTTGACGCGGTTTTTGTCCTCTTCAAGCCACAGAAGTTTCAAAGACTTCAGATCCCTCGGACTGAGAATGCTCTTGTAGTACACGCGCTTGAGCGTCGCTACGGGCTCCAACGAGCGTTCGATCCGGCGAATTTGCTGAACTCGCAGGTAGTGCCATTCCGCTAAACGCTTCCGTTCCGAAGGCGCGAGAGTTTCCTTCCCCGCTGAGTGTTTGTAGTCATAGTTAATCAAACTGCAAGCCATATTAGCCAGCAGGTGAATTAACTGTTTTTCTTTGGGTGTCGCCTGACGCCGTTCCTGGGTTCTTGTCAATACGCGCTGTCTGCGGGTAGTTTCGAGAGTATTTTCCATTGGGTTTTTACGAGATGAAATACGATTGTGCCAGATCCGAATCCCGAACATCAGAAGGTAAGGAAGTTCCTAGGCGGGGAAACTCCACCGACAGACTCGCCTTACCTGTTTATTTTCCCATTCACTTTGTTGAGACTTCAACTCCCCGGATTAGGTGGACTGATATTCGGCCCGAGTTTTCACCCCCTTGAGCCAAGGTGGTGGCGACAACAAATACACCACAAACACGATCGCAATCACAACCGCAGCGCCGGCGAACCACTCAGAGGGCTAATTATTTCCGGCCTTTGCCTGTCTTTACCTCTTCTTGCTCTCCATCTTCATTCGTTCCAGTGTAGTTAATGTCGGGACGACTCTCAAGAGCAGTCAAACTGCTGGTTGATGAAGATTGTGGGACGATCGCAAAAGCGCTGGCCCTGCTTGTATGGAATAAGCCGATGCCACCGGAGGCAATTACTGCTAATACTAAGATGCTGTTTTTCATGTTCGATGACCCTGATTTAACGTAGATAGACACCTTTTGGCTAACCCGATCTGTCAGAAGTGGGTTGATGCAATAGCCCACTTGTCTTCTGATAAATCTGCCTGCCATAATCAATACAGACAGGCACACCCGAAGAGCGATCGGAAACGCCGGAAGTGACGTGTTACTTATGTCCACGATCATCCACCAACCAGATTTTTTTGGGTAGTGGGGCTAAGGCCATCAGGGCGTCGATCCATCAGGGAGTTATGCCATCAGGGTGCTCATCTATCGGGTAGTTAATTCATCAGGGCGCATCTTCTACTACAATTAGCCACAAACTTAACTTTAATCGTTGAGCCAGTGGCTAGCAGCGCACTGACAGCGCTTTTAAGAATTAAACTTTTTGTGGATTTATCCCCAAAAGTTTGTTCTTAAAAATTCCCCCACGCGAAAGCCGGGGAAGTGTCAGCGGCATGGAATTCCATGCAATCTAAGTCAACTAAAAAAAACGCAGATTAACGATATCTCCCACTCAAGCAGTCCTCAGCCAAACGCTGGGGTTTTTTATTGGTAGCAGCCATTCCAGTGCTTTGACTGGACGGCATTCGGTAGCCAGCCCCCAAGGCAGAACCTTAGGCAGAACCTTAGGCAGTACCTTAAAGGCGCTGCGGTTATGAGTTTCCCTGGCAACATCATACCATCGGGTGAAATTCAAAGTATGATTGTAAAAAAATGTGAACCCAATGGCGTTTGGGCATTTTCAATCCGGTTGAGTAAAAATTCAGATGAGGATGCGAACGAGTACAAACAAAAAAGTGCCGGAGTACGATCGCCCTCCTGGCTGGATTTACGGTTGGTTGCAAAGATACGGTAAAGATTGACAATGACAACGCTGAGTTAGTAGACAATAGAGAAAGAGTCACAAAAATTTCAACCACAGTAACACCAGTTCAAAAAAAGAACGCAACTGTAGGTAAACTCCAAACCCTTATTGAATCAGTCATTGACCAATCTCAAATCTAAAATAGTATGAGCTGGCAATAATTGCAATTTGTAACTTTTCCATCGCACAGCATAGGGGCGCAGCATCTTGATGAATTCGCAGATGACAGCAGAAGTCCACTCAACCAACCAATATCAAGTCGGAGGATATTTGCCTGCCGGTGCGCCCACCTATGTCAGGCGATCGGCAGACAGCGAACTCTACCAAGGACTCAAAGCCGGACAATTCTGCTACGTATTGAGTTCCCCACAAATGGGAAAGTCCAGCCTGCTAGTGCAAACGGCCAAAAGGTTGCAAGCAGAAGGTACAGCTTTTGCCGCCGTCAACCTGAGAAGCATTAGCAGCCCAGAAATTTCCCTGGAAAAGTGGTATGGCGCGATCGTCCACCGCATCGCCAGCAGCTTGCGCCTCACAAACAGGTTTGATGCCCTCAAGTGGTGGAACGATCGCGAAGTGCTATCCCCGGTGCAGCGATTGGAGATATTTATCGAAAAAGTTTTGCTCAAGTCACTGCGGCAAAATTTAGTCATTTTGATAGATGACATTGACACCACCAACATCCTCAATTTCAGTACCAGCGATTTTTTTGCCTCAATTCGAGGTTGTTATTCTAAGCGGGCAGAGCAACCAGAATACGATCGCCTGAATTTTGCGGTTTTCGGAGTAGCAGCCCCGTCACAATTGATCCGAGATCCAAGCTGCAACCCTTTTAATATTGGACGACCAATTAATTTAAGTCGATTGCAACTAGACGAAAGTGTGTCACTAACAAAAGGATTGGCACTCAAAGCTTTTCGTCCCCAAAAAGTGCTCCAAGAAATATTTACTTGGACGGACGGTCAACCTTTTCTGACTCAAAGACTGTGCCAATTGGTGCTTGAATACGGGTCTTTTATTGGCAGAAATTGCGAAGCCCAGCAGGTGGAACAACTGCTCAAACACAGAATTATTAAAAATTGGGAAGACTGGGACGAACCCCCACATTTGACAGCAATTCGCGATCGCATTTTCTACAGCCGCTGCGATCTCACCAAGCTGTTAACGCTGTACCAGAAAATTTTGCAACCGCCCGACCCCAAAAAACCCGAAGAAGCGCCGGGAGTTGCTGTCGATTATTCTCCCGAACAAATCGAATTGCAACTGTCAGGATTGGTGGTCAAATCTCATGGTAAATTAATAGCTGCTAACCTAGTTTATCAATCTGTTTTCAATCAGTTTTGGGTGGAAAAAGAACTGGGAAATCTGGCTCCCTACCGCGAGGCCTTGGCAGCATGGCTGGCTTCGGATCGCGAAGATAAGTCGCAGTTATTGACGGGGGAAACTTTGCAGTCAGCTTTGGATTGGGCGGCAAACAAACAATTAAGCCAAGAACACTATTGGTTCTTGAATCCCGGAACTTTTCAGAAAAAACCGACAGTCGCTGTCGCACAAGTTGTACAAAGCAGCCCAGACATCGGTGCAGAGAGAATTCTCACCCCGCCCTCAGATACTTTTCTATCGGGCAGCAACGAACAGATATTGTACGATCACATCGTCTCCTGCGTGGAACGAGAATCCCCCGCACAGATAATCGAGCGGTTCCGCAAACTATTTATCGATGGTATGGGCTACCCCGATCGCGAAATAGAAGCAACTTTGTACAATATCATCTCCGTCAAGCGATCGGATCGGGAGTTTAAATATATCATCCACCGCTGCTGTTACATCCCGATCAACCGTTGGCAATTGCACTCACAGCACAAATTGAGTATTGCAAATTTAGTAGCTTTATTTAAACAGACTTCTCCCCGATTCGGGATGGAATTTTACATAGTCAAGCGCTTGCAAGAACAAATAGAATTCTTTACTAAAAGTGCAGAATTCCAGACCCTAGAGCGCTTAGTAAAAGCAGTAGAACAAGAGCCACAACCGCAGAAACAAGATAGTCATGCTCCTTTGGGCGAATTGATTTGTCGCTATCCTTATTTGTACGGGCATTCTTTGCTGAGCAAGGAGAGCGTGGAGGAAGACCAGCAAACCATCAAAAAGCTGGAAAATCAAAGACAGCGACTATTTGAAAAAAACTTGTCTCAATATTTAAATTATTTGGTTGAGCCGAGAAATACAGAAATAGGAATTGTGCAGCCGGCGCCAAATCCCACACTTTTGAACGATGCGGAATTGCACTTAGCTGTTAGGGAATTTGCCGGGAAAGTAACAGACGATCGCAGCCACAAAGAATCGGCTCAATTTTTTTTGAGAGATGCCAGGAAAACTCCATCCTACAGCTCATTTAAAGTGGATTTATATGAATATTTGATATCATCGGTAGAACCAGAATATGGCGGTCGTCAATTTAATGATAAGTTGTACAAGTACATCAAAAATACATTTCCGGAAAACGACTCGGCGAAATTAAATAATATATTGTTAGCTCAGACTTGCAACCAGTTATTCAACTTTTTAGTAGTGGAAAATTCCCAACATCCCAACCACTACATTTTTTATGACTTAGTATACAACCTCGGGCCCAGCAGGACAATGGGTTTGCTGCTGAAAATATTACTGCTTTCTGGCAAAGTTAAGCCTGAGTTGGAAAAGCGATTTTCTATTTTGTTCAATCACTATGAAGGTAAAGCTTCTGATGAAATTATGTGGTTTATAAAATCATTGGAAAATTTAAATGTGGCCTTAGTGGTAAATTTTGGGAAGACGGATTTGTCTTTGGTTAAACAGCATCTTATTTTGAATTGAAAGATCAGCATAGCGGTTTACTTCAAGTTCTATCGGGCAAATATCAGTGATATAATAAATTATGTTGAGTATACAGCAAAATTATGCCAACCCAAACGCTCACAGATTATTTCAACTTTCTCACTCCCAGCGATATTCGACTGAAAGGGACAAGAATTGGCATTGAAACAATTCTTTATGATTACATCGATTGCGGTCGCGCACCTGATGAAATTGCCCAAACTTATCCTTCCCTCACCCTCGAACAAGTTTATGCGACAATTCTGTATTATCTCCAAAATCAAGAACCTGTGAGTGATTACCTCAAAAATTGGATAGAACACGGTCACAAAATGAGAGAAGAACAGCGCCTTAATCCCCCGCCTGTTTCTGAAAAGCTCCGCCAACTGAGGGCAGAAAGAAAAGCCAAAACTAGCCCATGAACCTGCAATACCTAATTGATGAAAATGTCAATCCAATTTATCCCAATCAAATTAGGCAACGAGAACCAGAGATCGCCGTCAAAGTAGTGGGAGAACCGGAAACACCGCCGAAAGGAACTCTCGATCCAGAAATTCTCTACTGGTGTGAAGATAATAACTGTGTTTTGGTGACAAATAACCGAACTTCTATGCCAGTGCACTTAGCCGAACATATGGCGGTAAATCGTCACATTCCAGGGATTTTTATCATCAATCCTAATTTAAGCATTGGCGAAAACCTAGAAGAATTGATTTTAGCGGCTCTGGCATCCCAAGAAAATGAATATCAAGATAGAATTGTTTTTCTACCTTTCCCTTAGCAGTTATTAATGTATTCGGGAGGAAACGATTTTTTTTGCATTAGTCCGATCGCAATTTTAAAAGGCGCGCTACCCTATCGGTGTACCATTAACTATATGATCAGCTATCTCAAAGGCACAGTCGCCAATATCGCCAAAGGCAGCAACCGCGTTATTCTGACTCTCGAAGTTAGTGGAATTGGCTATGACATCCAAATTTTGCCGCGCGTGACTGGCCAATTACCAGCATCCGGCGAAGTCGCCCAAATCTTTACCCACCAGCAAGTTAAGGAAGACCAAATCGTATTGTACGGTTTTGGCAGCACGGCCGAACGCGATTTGTTTCGGCAGTTGACGAGTGTTAGCGGTGTGGGTGCTCAACTGGCGATCGCCCTTCTTGATACTCTAGGAATGCAAGATTTAGTTCAGGCGATCGTCGGCGGTAACACTCGCATCCTCGCCAAAACCCCCGGCGTGGGTACAAAAACCGCCGAACGCCTCGCCCTGGAACTCAAAAGCAAACTCTCGGAATGGAGACAGGAAGCAGGTTTGACAACTTCCGTGGCCGCCGGAGTCCCCGCAGCGATTCAAGAAGAAGTGGAGATGATTTTGCTGGCGATGGGATATACTGCGACGGAAGTCTTGCAAGCGCTGCAAACCCTCAGTCAAGACAGCAACTTGGCAAACAAAGCTAATGCGGATGATTGGATTCGTGAGGCGATCGCCTATTTGAGCCGATAATCGGCCACCCAATAGACTTCTTGCAAAATTTATGGCTAACACGGGCAAGATGCCCATCCCACAATTTTTTTCCTGTGGGATGGGCTGGAATAAACACCATGGAGGGGCGTCCCGCCCATCCGACATTTTTTTTCCTGTGGGATGGGCGTCTCGCCCGTCCTAAGTAGGGCTTGCAATTGAAGTCTATTCAGCTCAAGAAAACAACCCATCCGTGGCGAAAATTTTGCTCCTTCACCGTTCCCCTGTGATACTATATTGGATTGTGACAATCGTACAAAAAAAACTAAACTCAATTCATGGCTCTTACACAACAGCGCAAACAAGAAATCATGGGCGACTTTCAAACCCATGAAACAGATACAGGCTCAGCAGATGTCCAAATCGCCATGTTGAGCGATCGCATCAGCAAACTCAGCGCCCACCTGAAAATCAACCAAAAAGACTTCGCCTCCCGGCGCGGTTTGATGATGATGATCAGCCGCCGCAAGCGCTTGCTGGCCTACCTGCAAAAGGAAAATGTCGATCGTTACAAAGCATTAATTGCCCGTTTAGGCATTCGCGGCTAAACAGCACAGCGAAAATTTGCGACAATATTCAAGAATCTTGGACAAACGCCAGCAGGATTTACGCACTGATAACAAATCCGTTTCAAACCGTTGATTAACCATCAGAGTTGCGTAAACCCTCGCCAAGATTTCTTTGATAATTGTTCGAGATTTCAGGTTAAACAAAAAATATGTCCTCCGAACCACCCACCCAGCGCTTACCCTTTGAACCGGCCTCAAATCGGAAAAAAACCGCTAAAAAGCCTCCAGAAGCCGAAGCAAATCCAGTCACAGAAGAACCAAAATCAGACAAAAAGCCCAAAGCCACCAAAAAAACTGGCCCCCAGGCGCAATCCATCCCAGAAGCAGTCAGCAAACGCATGATTTCCCGCATTGCGGTATTCTGCGGCGCCCCCACACTCCTGGGAATTTCCACATTTTTTGTGAGTTATTTGATAGTCAGCAAAGGCTGGTTTGACTTGCCCAACACAGCAGTATTATTGGTAAGCATGGGCTGTTTTGGTCTAGGCGTACTGGGATTAAGCTACGGAGTCCTCTCGGCTTCCTGGGATGAAGAAGCTTCAGGAAGCACTCTCGGGTGGGAAGAATTTAATACTAATTTTGGACGGATGCGAGAAGCGTGGCGCGATGCGAAATCTAAAAGTTAGTCAGTAGTTATAGAAAACATTCGGTAAGCGGAAAACTCAGAGGCTTCAGCCCTGAGATGCAAGCGACACGGGCGGTTTTAACCGCCGTGAATCTTTCTTGATTCTTAATATTTAAAATTAGAGAAAGACGCTAAGATATAAACAAGGAGGTGAGCAAGATTGTTGACAAATTACGCTTATAAGTTGCGTCCCAATCAAACGCAAGCATTAAAAATGTCGAACTGGGTAGATATGCTGCGAAGCCTGTATAATTGGTGCTTGAATGACAGAATCTGTCAGTACAATCAGCAGTTTATCCAAGGCGATTACTGTGACATTAGAACGAAAGGCGAAGCTTCACCATTGACCTGCTTCGTAAGTAAAAGTGGCGCAACTGGAAATCCCTGGAAAAACTCTAAGATTGACAAAGAAGGTAAAGCTAGAAATCCTCGCCGAAGTGCTGGTGATATTCAAATAACAGCATTACCTGAGTTAAAAATAGCTAGACCTTGGTATTCCCAACTAGATTCAACCGTTTTACAACAAAATGTCAAACGCTTAGATATTGCCTACAAAAACTTCTTTGAAGGTAGAGGATTTCCGAAATTCAAAAATCGGAGTAACTTTACTTCTTTTACCTTCGCAATGGGAGTGAAAATCAAGGGCAATAAAATTTACCTACCAAAACTGGGCTGAATGAGGTTTTACAACTCTCGCTCAATCCCAAGTGGTTTTACTATCAAGGCTTGCACAGTTAGAAAACGCCAGAATGGCTGGTATGTTTCTATTAGAATAGAGGATAAATCTGTACCTGAATACAGCCCCAAAGCTCTCGGCAACAATCCCAAAGTAATCGGTTGCGACTTGGGACTAACTAAACTGGTTCACCTTTCTGATGGCTACCAAATTGAGAACCCTAGATTTTCAACCAACAAAAAAGCTAAACGCACTCTGAAAATTAGACAGAGACGAGTTAACCGCAAAACAAAAGGCAGTAAAAACCGCAAAAAAGCAGTCATCAGAGTTAGCAGATTCCATCAAAAGATTGGTGATAAACGCCAAGCGCACCAATGGAAAACTGCGAATTTAATAGTATTTCGTAATATTGATGTAATCGCCTTAGAAGATTTGAACATCTCTGGGATGATGCGTCGATGTAAGGTAAAAACTGATGAGGAAACCGGGAGGTTTCTCAAGAATGGGCAATCCAGAAAAAAAGGATTGAATCGCGCTATCTCTGATGCAGGCTGGGGCGACTTAGGATTAAAGATTGAGTATCTAGCTGCAAAGCAAGGAAAAATCGTAATCAAAGTTAATCCTAAGCACTCTAGCCAAGAATGCAGAAGTTGTGGACACATCGACAAATCAAATAGAGATGGCGAAAAGTTCATCTGTGTTGAATGTGGCTATCACGAACACGCCGACATTGGCGCTGCCAAAACTATCAGAGATCGAGCATCGAAAATGGTACGCGGGGACTCCGCGAAACCTGGTGTTGAACACCTAAACGCCCAAAAGATATCAGCACGCACTTGCGTGCAAACGTGCTGAGTTTGGGAACCCTAGCAGTAGGGATATTAAGAATGAAATTTCTTAAGAATCTCAGTCGCTTCAGCGCTGAGAGTGTCAATAGTCATGAATCAATAGCTTTCTTCGTCGGAAGAGGACACGGCAATGCCGTGTCCTGATATTACTTAGACACTACTAATAGTAGTCAGGTGCCCACTTCACACCCTACCAATAGAGTTTATACGTGATTTCTAGTTAAATTGACACCAATTCTACGTAAAATTCCCTACAAAATACTATTTAAGTTTTGTGAACAATTGGTTTTTTGCATAAAACTACTTAGTTGAGCTTGATATAAGTAGAGTAGTTCTCAATAATTTTTGCAGTTGATATCCTGACAATTTTTGCGAAGTTGGGGAAGCGATTAATGGGATTGGAAGGAGCCGGGGCAGCCAGTTATTTTTCGGCATTTGGCGAATGTTTGTCGGTTCCCGAATTTGTATTTGTTTTCCGTTCCCGCCGTCCGCCAGGGAATCCGGTTAACGCCATGCTTAGCTTCGGATATCAAATCCTGTGGAATCATTTACTGTGTTTGATTGAACTCCAAGGACTCGATCCTTATCAAGCTTGTTTGCATCAAACTTCCGAACGTCATGCTGCTTTAGCTTCTGATTTGATAGAAGAGTTTCGTGCTCCGATTATCGATTCTTTGGTGCTGTGGCTGATTAATTCAAAAGTCATGGATGCCACCCTCGACTTTGTTTACCGCAATAGCGGCTGTTTCTTGAACGATTCCGGCAGAGCAAAATTTCTCCATGCTTTTTTACGGCGTATGGAAGAAGAAATTCAGACTGATTCGGGCGAAAAACAGCCGCGCTGGGATTTGTTTGTGCAGCAAGTTAAGGCTTACAAGCAGTTTGTTTACAATCCACAAGTGCTGTACAAGCCTTATCGAATTTATTAGATTTCAAGACTAACAACGTATTTCTGTCATTGCGAGGAACGAAGCAATCGCCAGGTTTTGCGATTGCTGAGTGACCCTCGCAATGACATGATGGCGTTTATTTATTGCGTAATTCCTGACTTTTGGTCAAGCGGAAATTAATCATGCACTTGTACGTTGTTGTCTATGATATTCCTTGTGACAAGCGTCGCAAGAAAGTTTTTAACTTGCTTTCCGGTTACGGTACTTGGGTGCAATATTCGGTTTTTGAGTGTGCCCTATCTCAGCGTCAATTTGAGGAGTTGCGCGCTCGCCTGCGGGGACGGGTTAATTTGGATGAAGATAATATCCGTTTTTATGTTTTGTCAACGCGGGCGATCGGGCAGGTGGAAACTTGGGGTTCTGGCCCGCCGGTGACTCAACCGCCGACTTCGGTCATTGTTTAAAGTATTTTTTTTAACACTTGACAGCCAGGGAAATCTAGGTTATTATGCTTCTATTGCTAGATTCTAGCTGTAAATCCACACAAGCCAGTACAAACTTGTCGTGTTAATTACTACCTAAATCTGTAGCACCAGTACCTAGAAAATTAAATAGATTAGAGTAGTGTTTTAGCTGTTCAATCATTTAGCTATCCGACCGCCTCGCTAAATGGCTGAAACACCGATTCTCTCGTTTAGGCGGCCGTTCGCTTGTCCCGTAAGGGTTTCAGCGATTTTTGAGAGCTGGTTTTCGGCTCTAAGTGAGCTGAGCATCAGAGGTGGTCGGAAACGGCTTCTAGAGCCTTTACTGGGCACGGCTTTCACAACGAGGGGTCGCAATTCACTTTTCCCCGCAAGGGGATTGAAACTTGAATAGCGCCAACTTTTTGTTTGTTTTCAGTGTCGCAATTCACTTTTCCCCGCAAGGGGATTGAAACGCTGTTGTATGTTGCTCATGCTCATATATTTCTGTGTCGCAATTCACTTTTCCCCGCAAGGGGATTGAAACTAGATACGCAGCAGTTGCAGAGAATCGTACTTTAGCAACGTCGCAATTCACTTTTCCCCGCAAGGGGATTGAAACTTGAAAAGTAAAGACATTGCCTTCTAGGTCGAGAAAGGTCGCAATTCACTTTTCCCCGCAAGGGGATTGAAACAGGGTGGAGCGGTAAAACCAGCTAGAGGAATGGTTAGTCGCAATTCACTTTTCCCCGCAAGGGGATTGAAACATAAAGATAAAAAGAGTCAATTCTTAGTAAAAGCAGTCGCAATTCACTTTTCCCCGCAAGGGGATTGAAACATCCCAAAATTTGTTCGGATTCATAATCAACCCTCGTCTGAATTTACAGTCGCAATTCACTTTTCCCCGCAAGGGGATTGAAACACCTCTTGGAGAGACGGGTACCATTTGATACACTCCAAAAGAGTCGCAATTCACTTTTCCCCGCAAGGGGATTGAAACAATTGACTTTGCTAGAAAATTCATTTTTTTTCTCTCCAGTCGCAATTCACTTTTTCCCGCAAGGGGATTGAAACATCTGAAATTCTTTAGCTGTATACAAGACAACTTTGGAGTCGCAATTCACTTTTCCCCGCAAGGGGATTGAAACTAGAGATAATAATTCTTCGTAAAGAGCTAATATTTTTGGATGTCGCAATTCACTTTTCCCCGCAAGGGGATTGAAACATCGAGTAGAGCTGGAACCGCTCGTGAAATTGGAAGTTCGTGTCGCAATTCACTTTTCCCCGCAAGGGGATTGAAACGTGCTTTTAGTACCCACACCCTTTCTGATTCTGCTACTAGCTCTAGTCGCAATTCACTTTTCCCCGCAAGGGGATTGAAACTAAGTCGTTTGGCAATGACAAGGAGTCAATGGAAAAAATTTGTCGCAATTCACTTTTCCCCGCAAGGGGATTGAAACCCAAAGTAGTCGCCCGAAAATCCGCTGCGTGTCACGCCGCTGTGTCGCAATTCACTTTTCCCCGCAAGGGGATTGAAACTATACTCAGACTTAGATAATACCTCTATCTCAATGGTGGTGTCGCAATTCACTTTTCCCCGCAAGGGGATTGAAACCAGTAATCCATACCCTTTCTGTAGGTACCACAAACCCGCTGTCGCAATTCACTTTTCCCCGCAAGGGGATTGAAACACAATTAGTTTTAGTACATCTACTAATTTTCCTAAAGTCGCAATTCACTTTTCCCCGCAAGGGGATTGAAACAGTAATTCGTAATTGTTAAAGTCTCTCGAACCTGCAATTATCAATTTAAGTCGCAATTCACTTTTCCCCGCAAGGGGATTGAAACTCCTGGGTTAGGTTCTGCACCCTCTCCTGATCTGTCTTGTCGCAATTCACTTTTCCCCGCAAGGGGATTGAAACATTAGAGATTGTATGGTTACGCTAGCACTAGATGCACCATAAGTCGCAATTCACTTTTCCCCGCAAGGGGATTGAAACTATAGAAACCCATCCCATTTGCCCCCTGCAATGTATTAGTCTCGTCGCAATTCACTTTTCCCCGCAAGGGGATTGAAACGTTAGTTTGATTTCTGATCTCTGCCACTCTTTCTGGTCGCAATTCACTTTTCCCCGCAAGGGGATTGAAACTTAGCAGGGGTAAACTTTTTCCCATTGGTCATGTTTTGTTGAGGTCGCAATTCACTTTTCCCCGCAAGGGGATTGAAACCTTACATCACTTTTGAAGTTTTCGGCAGTCCCTAACACCTCTTTAACTGTCGCAATTCACTTTTCCCCGCAAGGGGATTGAAACTCAGCTTGAATTTCAGCAGAAGTTGGTTCAGCCATGTGAAATATAGTCGCAATTCACTTTTCCCCGCAAGGGGATTGAAACTTTACTTTGTGTAACCCTATGCCTGGGAATTCAGCAAGCATTAATGTCGCAATTCACTTTTCCCCGCAAGGGGATTGAAACCTCGAATTGTCTCGTCTCCATTAACTAGATTCTCCAAGTCGTCGCAATTCACTTTTCCCCGCAAGGGGATTGAAACTAAAAGGCGATAATGATTCAAATTTTGGATCAAGTTCAACAAGTCGCAATTCACTTTTCCCCGCAAGGGGATTGAAACTGGACCAAAGCCCTTTCTACATTGCTCCAGACTAAGACCTCTTGAGTCGCAATTCACTTTTCCCCGCAAGGGGATTGAAACTGGCAGATAAATTGGCAACTATCCTAATCCAATCATAGTCGCAATTCACTTTTCCCCGCAAGGGGATTGAAACAATTGATTATGAATTGGAATGAAGTTTTTTTAGTTTGAATGTCGCAATTCACTTTTCCCCGCAAGGGGATTGAAACCTGTTGGTTTTCTCAATATGGTCAGCCAGAGCTTTTTTAAAGTCGCAATTCACTTTTCCCCGCAAGGGGATTAAAACTTAAGAATTCCAGACCTTCGTTAGGACTTCTTTGATATAGAGTCGCAATTCACTTTTCCCCGCAAGGGGATTGAAACTCTTGAGCACCGACTGCATCTGTTCCTTTTGGTGTTTCTGGTGTCGCAATTCACTTTTCCCCGCAAGGGGATTGAAACCCAAATTGTTTTTTTATACGCCCTAAGTTGTTTAATAATAGTCGCAATTCACTTTTCCCCGCAAGGGGATTGAAACATGTGAAGGTAATAAGTTGTAGAATGGTAATCTCGGTTATTATGTCGCAATTCACTTTTCCCCGCAAGGGGATTGAAACTTCTGCTCAAGAAATTCAGCTCTAAGAGTAATTTGCAGTCGCAATTCACTTTTCCCCGCAAGGGGATTGAAACAGAGTTTACTAGATTGATGATACAAGGTACGTTACTTAAGTCGCAATTCACTTTTCCCCGCAAGGGGATTGAAACAGAAGGAATTGAATCACTTTCGCTGTATTTTCTTCAGTCGCAATTCACTTTTCCCCGCAAGGGGATTGAAACATAATGCTATATTGGTAGACGTAGATTGAACCAACAGTCGCAATTCACTTTTCCCCGCAAGGGGATTGAAACATCTTGGTAAGGGGTTATTTTGCATAATAAAAAAACAGTCGCAATTCACTTTTCCCCGCAAGGGGATTGAAACTTTCCACCATTCTTGTTCTTACAAGCTCTGCTAAGTCGCAATTCACTTTTCCCCGCAAGGGGATTGAAACACGATATTGGTCAATTGTATGCTTAACCAAGTAGTTAGTCGCAATTCACTTTTCCCCGCAAGGGGATTGAAACTCTCCATCTTTGTATTTTGTCCCTTCATTTACAATCACAGTCGCAATTCACTTTTCCCCGCAAGGGGATTGAAACTAAAATGAATATAACCAGACACGCAAAACCAGCAAGTCGCAATTCACTTTTCCCCGCAAGGGGATTGAAACATTGTTTTGACCATCACAGTGAACAGAACCGGTCCTTTACGTCGCAATTCACTTTTCCCCGCAAGGGGATTGAAACTGACATAAGATTTTTCTCGATATTCAGGAACAATTAGTCGCAATTCACTTTTCCCCGCAAGGGGATTGAAACTCACCAGAAGGCTCTGGAAGTGGTGGCTCAGGGTCGTTTAAATTAAGTCGCAATTCACTTTTCCCCGCAAGGGGATTGAAACTTTTTTAGAATTAATTCTAAGGTCGGCTAATGACTTCAATTAAGTCGCAATTCACTTTTCCCCGCAAGGGGATTGAAACAGGATAGCAAAATTTCCCAATGACGAATCAAGGTAGTCGCAATTCACTTTTCCCCGCAAGGGGATTGAAACAACCTCCTAGAGGAGCTTGAGTTAAAACAAAAGTCGCAATTTACTTTTCCCCGCAAGGGGATTGAAACATTTCTTTTCGTACTGCCAAATCAGTCAAATACAAGTAAGGTCGCAATTCACTTTTCCCCGCAAGGGGATTGAAACTTGAAACAAGAAGTTTCTTGCTCCCAACTACCAGAAGAAAACCTATTCAAGTCGCAATTCACTTTTCCCCGCTGAATCTTTCGCGCTGAGTCCGAGAAACCGGGTTTCTATGGCAATTGACGTATTTTCACGAGATTTTACGCAGAAACCCGGTTTCTGAGTCTCTCGCGCTGAGTCCG
>NZ_JAEQCT010000084.1:0-30162 GCF_020738205.1 Microcoleus sp. PH2017_24_DOB_U_A | reverse complement strand
TAATTTCACCGCCTTTTCTTCAACCCGCGGAGGCGGGTTTTGTCTGTGTAGACGCGGTTTCCAACCGCCGGGTTTCCAACCGCCGGGTTTCCAACCGCCCGATTTCCAACCGCCCGGTTTCCAACCGCCCGATTTCCAACCGCCCGATTTCCAAGCACCCAATATTCCACCGCCCAGTTTTCTAATTCCTGCACAATGCTACCTTGGGCATTAATCTATCTAAAATTTGTGCGATCGCAATTACCGTCCAATCAATATCAGCTTCAGTTGTTTCGCGTCCCAGTGTCAAGCGAATTCCACCAACCGCACCGCTTTCGTCATATCCCATTGCCAATAATATCGGACTAGGCGTGAGTTTACCACTGCTACAAGCCGCACCGGAACTAATGCCAATTCCGGCTAAATTTAGCTGTCTCACGAGAGTTTTGCCTGTGATTCTCTCTGTGTCTCTCTTTTGGTAAGGGCGACAGGATGGGGAGACAATGCAAAAACTGGTGTGGTGCGGCAGTCGGTAATATCGATCGCCCGTCGGGACTAAACTGGGTATGTCAGCTAATTTGTCAAAAAGTCGATCGCGCAATCCAATCAACCTCGGCGTTTCCACATCCATTTCCTGCACAGCCAACTCCGCCGCCACTCCAAAACCGACGATAGCGGGCAGTGCTTGCGTCCCTGAACGCAGTTTCAACTCTTGTCCTCCCCCGCCGAACATTGGCACCAATTCTAGTCCTGGACGCACGTACAGCGCCCCTGCACCTTGCGGCCCGTAAAGTTTGTGACTGGAAAGCGAAAGCAAGTCTACGGGCAGTTTTTGCACGTCAATCGGCAATTTACCGGCAACTTGAACTGCATCGGTATGGAACAGGATATTGCGATCGCGCGCAATTTGCGATAATGCTTCTATGGGTTGCAGTGTACCAACTTCGCTTTGTCCGTAGATGATGGAAATTAGCACTGTGTGCGATCGCAGTGATTCTTGCAAATCCAAAGGATGAATTCGCCCATGTTTATCGACTGGTAATCGAGTTACTTCCCATCCCAATTCTTCGAGTTGTCGCACTGGTTCTGATACTGCGGAATGCTCAACACTGGAAATAATGATATGCTGCGGTTTTGTATAAAGACGCGCAACTCCCATAATTGCTAAATTATCCGCTTCAGTGCCGCCCGAAGTAAAAATCATCGATTCCGGTAGCGCGTTAATCAGCCCAGCAACCTGCATTCTGGCTAATTCTAAAGCAGTCGCCGCCCTTTGTCCCCACTCGTGCAAACTAGAAGGATTTCCCCAGTATTGAGTCAGAGCTTTTTGCATAGCATCAATTGCTTCTGGGCGTGTCGGCGTTGTAGCGCTATAGTCGAGGTAAATTTGCATTGCTTTAATTAAATGACGAACTAATAATGAATGATTGACTACCTAATGAATAAAGCACTTATCCTAAAGGCATAAATGATTATTGACTCATGACTCATAATTCTTAAATTATGACTGATAACAATTGCTAACTCCCAACTGCTAACTCCCAACTGTCAACTCCCCGCTGTCAACTGTCAACTCCCCACTGTCAACTGTCAACTATCAACTGTCAACTGTCTAATGACTCCCAGGTTTGCAGACATTGTAGTCTTCATGGGACAAGACTTTTTGGGGAATTAAGAAAGTGCCGCAATCTTCACAAAGCATTCTGTAGTTGCGGGTTACAGGAATACTCACAATCCAGCGGTTGTGACGCAGGCGTTTGCCGCCGAAATCTCTGTAATTCTTATTTTCCCCCAAAGCTGCTATAATAGCGCGAGCTTTAGTAACTACATGGTCAGGCAAACCTCTGAGATCGATCGCATCTCTAGCAAATGATGCTTCCCTCTCTTGTTTTTGGGTCTGTTTTTCGGCCAGCAGTTCAACTGATTGCTGTTGCGCTATCAACTCTTGCGTACACCGATGGCACGCTTTACCATATCCCCTGTGACCACAATCAAAAATTGTTTTTCTTTTAGCCATAAAGCATCAGTATCGGGTTTGACCCACGCCCCTGAATGCTGCTACCCTACCAGTGATGCTTCCGGCATCGAGGCAGTTCTACAAGACGCAAAATCTATTCCCTGTCATAAATTTAATAGTTTTAACTTTCCTCGATCCAATATCTTTCCACTCTGAATAGACTGATGACCTCAATAAAATTTTAAATTTTGTGAATGTACTTTATTATAATTTACCAGGTTTGTGTTGTGTTGGATTGCTGGCGATCGCCCTAGCGGCTTGCGGACAAGCAAAGCAGGACGTGCAGAATTTACCTCCCACTCTCGCTCCGCTGCCTCAAGACCCCTTGTTGCAAGTATACTTCAATCAGTCGCTCACTTCGAGTTATACAGAGCCTTACCGCCCGCAAACTAGACCTGGAGACGATTTAGAAAAGTTAATCGCCGAGGCAGTAGCAAGTGCTGAATCGACGGTAGATATAGCGGTTCAGGAGTTTCGCTTGCCCGGTATTGCACGAAGGTTGGCCGATCGCGCGCGCGCTGGAATTAAAGTCAGATTAATTGTCGAACATCTGTACAATCGCCCTTGGAGCGATTATACAGCCCAGGAGTTGGCAAAGTTACCAGAACGAGAGCGCGATCGCTACAGCGAATTTCTGCAACTAGCCGATACCAATAAAGACGGTAAATTGAGTGCCGAGGAAATCAAGCAAAATGATGCTTTGGTAATTATCCAGGATGCGGGGATTCCTGTCATTGACGATACTGCTGACGGAAGTAAAGGCAGCGGTTTGATGCACCACAAATTTGCAGTAATTGACGGCAAAACAGTCATCGTAACTTCGGCGAATTTTACCACCAGCGATATCCACGGCGATTTCAAAACAGCAGCAAGTCGCGGCAATGCCAACAATCTGCTAAAAATTGACAGCCCTCAATTAGCGCAAATCTTTACTCAAGAATTTAACATCATGTGGGGCGACGGGCCCGGTGGTAAACCGGATAGCAAGTTTGGCATCAAAAAGCCGTTTCGTCAAGTGCAAAAAGTGAGAATTGGTAATGCAACTGTGGCGGTGCAATTTTCACCAACAAGTGCGACTTTGCCTTGGGAACAAAGCGTTAACAGTTTGATAAATCGCACTTTAGCAAAGGCGAAAAAATCTGTTAATTTGGCACTCTTTGTATTTTCGGCGCAGCGGTTGTCAAACACTCTGGAACTTGAATCTAGGCGCGGTGTAGCGGTGCGAGCTTTGATTGACTCAAATTTCATTTATCGCCCTTACAGCGAAGGTTTAGACATGATGGGGGCGACTTTCATGCAGGATTGCGGCGGCTTAGAAGCGGACAATCGCCCGTGGAAAAAGCCGCTGACTACAGTGGGAGTGCCGCTGTTACCAATGGGCGATCGCCTGCACCACAAATTCGGCGTTATCGACGGAAATACCGTGCTGACAGGCTCTCACAACTGGAGTGAGGCTGCAAATCACGGGAATGATGAGACGTTATTGGCGATCGACAGCCCGACGGTTGGGGCCCATTTTGAGCGGGAGTTCGATCGGCTTTACAAAGGTGCAATCTTGGGAATTCCCGCCCGAATCAAACAGAAAATTGACGCTAAGCAAAAAGAGTGTAAATCAGTCCAAGCAACATCAAAACCTGCGAATCCTCAACCGCAAAGTGGTGGTAAAAACTTAATTAATTTGAATAGCGCGACTCAAGAAGAACTAGAAACTTTGCCAGGGGTTGGCCAGAAGTTAGCCGAGAAAATTATTGCAGCGCGGGAAAAGCAGCCTTTTGAGTCTTGGGAGGATGTCGAAAGATTGCCAGGAGTAGGAAACAAGGCTATAGACAAATGGCGCGATCGAGTAACATTTTAAAGTAGGGTGCGTCAGCTATGGTGATTTAATTAATTAATCATCTAGCAACTACAAACCTGCACCATGAATACTTCATTCATTGGTGGAGAGACTAACCAGGAAGGACTAAAGTCCTCACTACAAACCTGCACCATGAATACTTCATTCATTGGTGGAGAGACTAACCAGGAAGGACTAAAGTCCTCACTACAAACCTATTTTATCGATCTTGACAACAGTTAAGCTTTCTAGTTAAACTTACATTCAAATAAAATGCACTTTTTTCATATTGGAGGTATAAAGAGATGAAACGCGCCAGATATTTTACGGGGAAGCGACCAATCAAATTCCTAGCTTTTTTGATTGGTGCAATTTTAGTCACACTAGCAGCTTTCACAGTCAGCGCCCAGCAGACTAGCGAAGCACAATTTCGGGTAAAGAACGAAAACAGTTTTAATATTAACATGATTCAATTCAAGCGCGTTGAATATGTAGGTCAGTGTCCCGGAAGTGGCATCTCCCCTGATTCGCAAAGCGCTCGATTTGTTTCCAGCAAGACTCCCCCCGGCCCTAACAGAAGAGTGCTGATTAAAAATGTGACCGATGGCATGGAAACTGACCCCTATCCTTACACAGATAGAAGTTATGACAAAGGTGAGTTTTCCGAAAGTTTTGGATTTAAGTTAGCAAACAGTCACAAAACAAGAACTTTTTCGGTGTTAGAGGGCGAAAATAAATTTGCCTATGAAATCAAAGAAAATAACCAAATTATAGAACAGGGTGCGCTTACCGCTCAAGTTTCTGTACAAAATTTAGGTACTTTTCCACGTCAGCAAGTTTGTGAGAACAAAGTCACTTCACAATGTCAGGATGATGCTGATTGTCGCGAGAGGAGGCGCAAAGGAAAAAGTTGCAGAATAGAGTGTGTTACTGTTCAAGAGTGTCGCTGTCCGTAATTTTAGGTATGTTGTTGCGCTTCAGCGCTCTTGGCTCTCCTGGGTTTATGGTGGATACGGTATCAGACACAACTGTTCGCGATTCTGTGATGCTCTCTTCGTCAAGGATATGCGGTTTGTTTATCACCACAGACTCAGGAGAGCCACGCTCTTAATATTAAGAGCGCTGAAGCGCAACAACATACCTTTATTTGATCTGACAGTTGCTTCAAGTAACAGGGTGAAAGTAAAATGCCGCAGCTAACACAATATATGTTGCTAAAAGTAGCACTCCTTCCAGCCAATTCGATCGCCCGTCAAGACTAATTAGATTAGCGATTGTCACCGCAATGGCAACTGCAACCACTTCAAACGGATTAAAGTTTAAATCCATCGGCTGATGAATCACGATACCGATAATCACCAACACCGGCGCTACCAGCAAAGCAACTAGCAAACTCGAACCCATCGCCACGGAAACTGACAAATCCATATTATTTTTCATCGCCACTCCCACCGCCGTTACGTATTCCGCCGCACCGCCCACAATCGGCAACAAAATTACACCTGTAAACAGTGGTGTTAATCCCAATCCTTTGGTAGTTTCTTCGACAACGCCCACAAAAATTTCTGATTCAAAAGCAACTGCAACTGTTGAGGCGACTAGCACTCCTATCCACAGCCACAAATTCGGTTTGTGTGCAGTTGATTCATCGGTATTTTCAGAATCTTCTAACTCTAGTATGCCGACTTCGTAAAGATAGCTGTGAGTTTTTAAGGAAAATAGCAGCGTTAGTGCGTAAACTGCAATTAGGACGATCGCAGTTATCAACGAAAGATTCTGAATGGCTGCGGGTTCCACTCCATTCGACGTGTAAATTACCATCGTCGGCAGCAGAATCGCAATCACTGCTAGAGTCATGGTGGAACCGTTCACCCGGGCGATAATTGGCTTAAATTCTTGTTCTTTGTAGCGGATTCCCCCTAGCAGCATGGAAAGTCCCATAACTAAGAGCAAGTTGCTGATAATGGTGCCGGTGATGCTGGCTTTCACGATGTCAATCAAGCCGGCTTTCAGGGCTACTATGGCAATAATTAATTCTGTAGCATTCCCGAAGACTGCATTTAATAAGCCGCCGATGGAGGGCCCTGTGACGATCGCCACTTCTTCTGTTGCTGTGCTCAACCAAATCGCCAGAGGTATAATGCCTAGGGCGGATGTGATGAAAACTACCAGGGAACCCCAGTGCAAATATTCGGCTGCGATGGAAATGGGGATGAAAATTAACAGGGCTATGGAAAGAATTTTTTTGATTGACATAGGGACTCGGATGTGTATTGAAGGTGAGTTCGAGTTGCCAGGGCGATCGCCAAATTGATTTTATATCAATATGCTTGGGATAAGAAGATCGGGCGCTTTCAACCGCCGTGTTATCGGAGAAACAGTGCACCATCATTCCGAATGCTTAAAGATCTTTTATCCAAACCTAAATCATTTGTCTCGTCTAATCTTACTTCTACTGTGCCTTCACCAACGGGTTTTAAACTCGCTTTCAATAATGCGCCGTCTTGTCGCCTAAATACAATGGATGCAGGTAGTGTCAATGCTTGCAGCGCGACTGTTGAATTTTCGGCTAAGCTGCGGCGGTTAGTTTGTCCAACTACTTGATAAAATAGTCGATCGCTGGTTTTATTCGTTAATCTCACATTAGCTTTGCCATTAACGGGAACCATCTTGCCGTCGGGAACTCTTTCTGGTTCGTTAGCTTGGGCAATTTCCCTCGCAAAACTCGCATTGTGACCCAAAGGTAAAAAGCTGTTGCCTGCTAGGGCCAAGGTGACTGCCAGCAGGCTTGCTAGACTGGTTTTGTCGATCGCTAGTTTGCACATTTTTTTGATTGACTTTTGATCTAAAAATTCTAACAAGCAATTTTACCTGATGCTGCTCTCTTCTGGCAAGTCGCCTCAGAAGTCAATCCGAGCTTTTCATAGCTGACGCCTTGATTGTGAAGATGGAAACTGAATATAATAGAAATTTATCGAGCTACCAAAAAATATATTTCTCATTGTGTAGTGCCAGTTAGTGAATTAAATTAAGTTAATGCTTAACCAGAATTGACGTTTGAATAGTATCGTTTTTATGATACCGATTCTGATATATAAATCCGTTTTTATAAAAATGAGGTACGTTGTTGGGCTTCAGCCCTTCTTAGATTTATAACAAGTAGGTACGTTGTTGGGCTTGGGCCCTTCTTAGATTTATTACATAGCAAGTTATGCTGCTAAAAACTGCATTTACGAATTATCTCTCATCTTTTTGAGAAAAGCTATATAGCCTTTCTCAAAAAGATGAGGTATGACTGACAGCTCCTACAACCACTTAATAAACTAAGAGGGCCCAAGCCCAACAACGTACCTAATCTATATAAGAAAAGCTATAATACAAATAATATGGCAGAAGGAAGAATGAAAAAGGCAGAATGAAAAAGGCAGATGGCACCTTAAAAAAGGTACGTTGTTGGGAAAAGAGCGCTCTTTTCCCAACAACGTACCCAAAAAATCCTTTATTGTGACACTGGCATCCTGGACTCAAAAAGGAAGAATGAAAAAGGAAAAATGAAGATTTGCCCCTCTCTCCCCCTCTCCCTTGCCGTCGCAGCTATTCAACCCAACGCACGCGCACAAAATGAGCTTCCCGTCCCCAGAAGTCCTGACTGACAGAAATATCAACAATACTCAAATTAAACGGAATAGCAGTTGTGACGTAGCGCTGAGCCAGAGCTCCCACATCGGGAGCTAACTGAGCTGCTGTCGCCGCCGCCGCACCCAAACCCAAAAGTTGCAGAATGGGCCCCTTCGGTAGAGCTAAATTGATGCCGACAGCAAGTCCAGCAGTCAGCAGCATTGCCACCGACAAGTTGGTGCCACAGCGGGGATGTACGGCTAAATCCCACTCTCCGCTGGCAATCCGCTGCAAAGCTAATTGCACTGCATGACGCAACTGTGCAATGTTAACGCGGCCGTACAGATAAAATCCTTGGTCAGTGGACATTCCGCCCAATAACTGATTATCTGCTCTTGCTGTCGGCGTACCGCCAGATTGGCTGAGTACCCACACCGTAGCGTGTTCCAAAGCATGAACTTGGCGCAAAGTCAAGATTTCCTTCAAACCCGGAACAAAATCTAGCTGTCTTAATAAGTCAGCATCTTGAGTCTGCTGCGGGGCAAAGTCAAAAGGAATTTGGCTGGCGTGCCCAGAACTAGAAGCAGCATTTGTCGTCATGTCAAAAGGCCTCCACTAATGTCCGATCGCAAATTTTAGCAGCGAGATTCAAGGTTGAACGCGCTTGCCTGCCCGAAACTCTCCAGAAAAGCGTCTACCTTTAGCATCTGTAATTACGCCTCTACCGTGAGGCAATCCCTTACGAAATTCGCCTTCGTAGCGAACGCCGTTGGGGAAACTGCAACTACCTTTACCGTCTAGCTTTTCGTTGAAAAACTGACCGTCGCAGCGAGTGCCGTCCGATCGAGTAAACACTCCGCGACCAAATGGGTTTCCTGCGAAAAATTGTCCGGCGTAGCGATCGCCCGTGGCAAAGATAAATTGCCCTTGACCGTGTGGCTGACTGCTTGGAGCGCTGCCACCTACTTGTTGAACAATTTCAAATGTTCCTCTGTAGCGATCGCCCGTGGCAAAAATAGCTTCTCCCCTAACGATCAGACCGTTGCGGAACTCTCCTACCATGCGGTCATCGTTGGCGAACAGGAATGTGCCTTGACCGTTGGGCACGCCGTTACGAAACTGTCCTTCATAGCGATCGCCCTTGGAGTATACGTATATTCCTTGTCCCTGAGGTCTGCCGTTGACGAAAGTTCCTTCATAATTGTCGCCATTTTCGTAGTTGCACTTGACTCTACCGTTCGGGGGAGAGCCTTCGCAAACCGGAGGGCGCTTTTGTTCTGCTGCTGGCGCCGCCAATGACGATTTAGTATTGGCTAGCAGTGAGAGGCATCCTACCCCCGTGCCAACCAACATGAATATTCCGAGTTGTTTAATTGAGCGAAGCATGACGGTTCTCAATTTTTTTTCTAAGGATTGAGCTAAATTTTGCATTAAATTGGGTTCTGGGCAACTCGGGGAGATTTTTCTCCCACAATTTTAGAAACCTCTACACCGTTTTCTTCTAGAACCACAATCGGATCGGCTCCTGATTTGAAATCAACCCGTTTGATTAGCACCTGCCCGCTGGCAATCCGCTGTCCTACTTTGATATATCGACTTGTTGGCTCGTTAGGTGCTTTCACAATTACCAGTATGTCATTACCAACTCTGACTACGCCACTAACTTCAACTCCTTTGGCATTGTCTGTCGAAGGCGGTGGCGGTGGTGGTGCGGGGGGTGGTGGTGGATTCGGGTCTTGCCACGAGGGCGGCGGTGTTAATTCCGGCAGCTTGGGCAGACCGGGCAATTCTCTGGTGGCGATATTGGGAATGTTGGGAGGGCGGGGCGGGCCGGGCGGGCGGGCGGCGATCGCTGGCGGGCGTCCCGGTGTTGCTCCTGGCCGTCCCGGTGTCTGGGCCGGTCGTCGCGTCCCTTGGGGGCCTGCCGTCGTGCCTCTTGGGAAGCCCGGTATAGAGGGAACTCCCGGTATTGATGATGCCGGAGTTCCTGCTATATCTGGGGAACCTGCTGGTCTGGCTCCGGGGCGTCCTGGTCTGGTACCGGTACCGCCGGTGCTGCCTGTTGGGAAGCCCGGTATAGAAGGCACTCCCGGTATTGATGCCGGATTTCCCGCAACGTTTGGGGCACCTGCCGGTCTGGATCCGGGGCGTCCGGTGCCGCCGGTTGAGCCTGCTGGAATGCCCGGTATTGACGGCGGATTTCCTGCGACGTTTGGGGAGCCTGCTGGTCTCGCTCCGGGGCGTCCGGGAGCTGCTTGGGGACGCGCTGAAATTGGCGGCCGCCATTGGGGTACGGGGGTTAGCGGCAGGTTGGGAAGACTTGACACCTGTGCGGGGCTTTGAGCTTTGGGAAGTTCGGCAACTGTGCCGCCGCCCGGTGCCCTTTTCGATCCCGGTACTGGCGTCCACCGAGGTGGGTTTCTCTCGTCTGGCAGCTTGGGCAGACTTGGAACTTGTCTGACTGGGAGGTTGGGGAGTTCGTTGCCCGCTGTCCCGCCACCGTCTGTTTTGAGTGGTTGAGGGGGAAGGACTGAGAATGGGTCATTTGCTTGGCCGGGGACAGATGTCTGTGGAATTGCCCTTGGGGCTGTCTTTTTGCCATCAATGTCTGCTTGAGCTTGTCTGGCGCGATCGTCAGGGTTTGTCGATCGGATCAAGCCGGGGGGCTGGGCCGCTACTACTGGAGAGGGGAATGTCTGAGCTCCTGGTGTGGGACTTGCCACACCCCCGGTCGTTCCGGGAGCGTTGGCTGCTGGTGCCCCTGGTGTTGCACCCGGACTGATACTAGGACTAGGAGTGGGACTGGCTGTGTCGCCACCCCCGTCGCCGCCGCATCCCCCGATCGAGAAAGCCAGCATTCCTATAGTTGCAAAATATAAAAGTTTACGCATTACCGATCGTCCCCAAACGCCTGACTTTTAAGTGATCCAAATGGCAATTGCAGTTGCTGCCATTTGCCGCTTTTCAGTTTACCTGGTTTGATGGTATGCGATCGCTTTTAAATTGCCAAGTTTTCCGGACGATTTGATATTGAGGCGGGCCCTGGGTTTTCAAGAGCAGGTTAGGATATCAATGGTGGTGGTTCTTGCACATATTTAACTAATTAGGGCATGGTTATGGTGGCAAAAGTGATTCTGAAACGGATTTGGCGATCGGGCATTGTTTCTGTGGCTGTTTTGGTAGGTCTGGGATCGGTGGGAAGCGGCAATGTGAATGCTCATTCACATCAGCCAGAAACAAAGGTGATGGCATTGGTGCCACTTGTGAGTTCCCAGCAGCACGCGCGGCGGAGCTATCCCGAAGGGAATCGCACTTTAACAGCAGCCTCGGAAGCCACAAGTGGCAATGTGTATTCTCAGTTTCGCAGGGGCACCTCAAATCCTGGTGCCCAACCGCCAGCCAATCAACCAGCCTCTGGTGGGAATCAAAAGGTATTTCAAGCGAAAATCAAGCGCCGCGCGGGTGGGACACCTGTGATTGATGTGGTATTTAACGGTAACAAGACTTTTGAAATGATTGTCGATACCGGGGCGAGCGGCACTTTAATTACTCAGCGGATGGCTACTGCACTGGGAGTGAGGCAAGTGGGCACTGGGAGAGCGGGGATCGCTGACGGTAGCATTGTCGAGTTCCCCATTGGTTTGGTGCGATCGATTCGGGTTGGGGGTGCTGCCATCCAAAATGTCGAAGTGGCGATCGCCAAACAAATGGAAATTGGTCTCCTCGGTCACGATTTCTTTGGCAATTACGATGTGAAAATCAAAAAAGATGTTGTAGAGTTTTATGTCCGCTGAAACTGAGACAATTCAGAAACCAATTTTTATTTGCATACTGTTAAAGTTATTCGCAGCCCGGTCAAGGCTGTTTAATTTATTTTTTGAGCCACTAGCAAAATACGACCAAGTGTGGTATTGTTTTGAGTGTTTCCAGAGCAGTTTACCGTTGAACAATCCGGGAAAATCCGGCTGTCAAAGCACGGCCACTGTTGGCGCTATCGAGTAACAGTATCCAACGGTGGATTCAGAGTTCAAGTCAAGGCAATCAATTAGACAATTTGCCGATCGGGTGGAAATTAGTTTCCAAAATGCTGTGGCTGGGGGAATTATTGTTCGTGTTGTTGGGCCGCTGTACAAAATATATGAGCGGAAGATGTTCCGCAAAATCGGCAATAATGACGATCGAGAAATTAATTATTGTAAATAGGGTATTGGCATGGCACAAACGTCTGTATCTCCTGTAGTGCTGATTATTCTAGATGGCTGGGGTTATCGTGAAGAAAAAGACGGAAATGCGATCGCCTTAGCGAAAACACCCGTGATGGACAGTCTCTGGGCAGCTTATCCCAGAACTCTGATTAACACATCAGGTCGGGCGGTAGGGCTTCCAGACGGGCAAATGGGCAACTCGGAAGTCGGTCACTTAAATCTCGGCGCCGGCCGCGTGGTTCCTCAAGAGTTAGTGCGAATCTCGGATGCTGTCGAAGATGGTTCTTTGCTCGACAACCGGGCGCTGGTTAAACTTTGCGAGGAAGTGCGCCGTCGGGGCGGCAAGTTACACCTGACCGGTCTTTGTTCCGAGGGTGGGGTACACTCGCACCTGAGTCACATTTTGGGTTTGCTACAGCTAGCAAAAGCACAGGGAATTTCTGAAGTTTGCATCCACGCGATTACAGACGGCCGCGATACTACTCCGAAAGAGGGTGTAGAAGCTCTCAGCAAGATAGAAGGTTATATCAAACAAGTAGGAGTGGGTCGGATTGCTACCATCAGCGGCCGCTATTACGCGATGGACAGAGACAAACGCTGGGATCGGGTGAGCCGCGCTTATGAGGTAATGACGGTTGAGAGCGCACCTGATGGTCGATCGGCAGTTGATGTGTTGCAGGCCTCCTATGCTGAAGGAGTAACCGACGAGTTTGCAGTTCCGACTCGCATTGCCCCGGGAGCGGTGGCATCCGGGGATGGGATGATTTTCTTCAATTTTCGACCGGACAGGGCTAGAGAGTTGACTCAGGCTTTTGTAGCGCCAGATTTTAAGGGCTTTGAACGGCAGTTAATTGAGCCGCTGACCTTTGCGAGTTTTACTCAGTACGACCCCAAACTGTCGTCGGTACTGGTGGCTTTTGAACCCCAGAATTTGAACAATATTCTGGGTGAGGTGATTTCTAAGCACGGTTTGCGACAGTTGCGGACAGCGGAAACTGAAAAGTACGCTCACGTGACTTATTTTTTTAATGGGGGTCTGGAAGAGCCTTTTGAGGGGGAAGACCGCGAAATGGTGCAGAGTCCGATGGTGGCGACTTACGATGAGGCGCCGGAGATGTCGGCCGCTGAGGTGACGGATGTGGCGCTGGAGGCTTTGTCCAAGCGGATTTATTCGTTTGTGGTGCTTAACTACGCTAACCCGGATATGGTTGGTCATACGGGGATGCTGGATGCGACGATAATTGCGGTTCAAACTGTGGATAAATGTTTGGGGCGGCTGTTGACCGGGATTTCCCAAGCTGGGGGAACGGCAATTATTATTGCTGACCACGGAAATGCTGAGGTGATGTTCGACGAGAACGGGAATCCTTGGACGGCTCACACTACTAACCCGGTGCCCTTTATTCTAATAGAAGGCGAAGGTCTGAAAATTCCAGGTCACGGAGGGAATGTTGCTCTCAGGGCGGACGGCTGTTTGGCCGATGTGGCGCCGACGATTTTGGAGCTGTTGAGGTTGCCTCAGCCCCCGGAGATGACTGGAAAGTCTATGATTCAAGCTGCTGAATTTGAAGTTCGGGCTAATCGCACTCCGGTGCGGGTGCGGCTTTAGGAAGTCTGGGCTACAGGTAGGTAGGGTTAGGCAAGGTACGTAGTTGGGCTTCAGCCCTCTTTAGACATATATACAAAGAGGGCTAAAGCCCAACTACGTACCTATCTCTCTCCTGACTATAAAACCCCCCTGCTTTTTAAGGATGATTTAGGGGATCGGGCCTCGACTGCCCGGTTGTGTGCGATCGACTAAATTTGATATGATAATGAATTACCGATTACTAATTACCAATTAGCCCAAATTATGAATATTGTTTCTGTGTTACAAGTTATCTGGTCTTTGTCTGCTTTAGGACTTGTGGTTTTTGTATTGCTCCACAGTCCTAAAGGCGATGGCATTGGAGGAATTGGCGGACAAGCTCAATTATTTACCAGCGCTAAGAGTGCGGAAACAACTCTCAATCGGATTACTTGGGGTCTGTCTATTGTGTTTATGGGTTTGACTATTATTTTGAGTGCTGGTTGGTTGACTCCTAAGTTGTAAGATTAGGATTTTTAACCGCAGATGTAGGCAGATAAACACAGATTAACGCAGATGAAGTTGATATAATTTGTATTCATCTGCGCTTATTTGTGTGTATCTGCGGTCTGAAAAATGCGGTTGTGGAAAGTTTCGATAAAAGCTCGATTGCTGGCTGGTTTGGGATTGACTTTATGTTGTTTTAGTCTCATAATTTTTACTCAGGTTAATGCTCCGGCGGCGAGTCTTTCTCTTTCTCCTCTCCCAAATACTTGGCCCTCTCCACAGGTTCATCCTTTACCACCAACGCTGGCTAATTGGCAAGATGCAACTAATAGCGGCGATTATTTCGATCGCATTAAACAGCCAAATGTCGGTCATTTGCTATGGTCGAAGTTCCCGATTCAGGTGTATGTGGAGCGTCCGGTAGATGGGAATAAGTCTGAAGAATGGATAGCAGCGGTGTTGGGTGTTGTGCGGGAATGGGGGGTTTATTTGCCTTTGCAAGTCGTGGATAGTTCCGAGGCGGCTGATATTAGAATTTTACGTCAGGCTCCGCCTTTGCGTCAAGGGCTTTTGCGATCGCGATCGGGGGAATCCACCTATGAGTTGTACAATCGTCGGGATGGGGATAAAACAGTTTTATCTCATCGGTTTGCGGTTTATTTGAATCCGAATCAAGTGGGTAAGTATGTTCCGGCGACGGCGCGGCATGAGTTGGGGCACGCTTTGGGAATTTGGGGCCACAGTTTGCTGGAAACTGATGTGCTTTATTTTTCTCAGGTGCGGAATCCTCCGGCTATTTCTGCGAGGGATGTTAATACTTTGAAGCGGCTTTACGAACAGCCAACTCGGTTGGGATGGGAATTATAGTTTAAACCACAAATTCCCGGCGATTGGAAATCGCGTCTACACAAACGAAGTCCACCTGCGTGGACTAAGAGAAGATTCCGATTAGTTATTAATAGCAAAGAGAAAAAATATGAAAGATGAAGCTTTTGGCATTGTGCCAGTTTTTGCGACTGAAACTGATAGTTTGTTTTTGTTGATTCAACATCAAGCCGGACATTGGGCGTTTCCTAAAGGTCACGCGAATCCGGGGGAATCTGCGCTAGAAACGGCGAAGCGGGAGTTTGAGGAGGAAACTGGCATCCGCGATTGTGAAGTGGTTGAGGAGCCTAGTTTTGTGGAAAGTTATTCCTTTGTTAAGGAAGGGAAGCCTAGTTCTGTGCAACATTATTCCTCTGCTAAGGAAGGGGAATCAATTGAAAAGACTGTTACTTACTTTTTGGCTTTTGTAAATTCAATGGAAGTTCAGTTGCAAGTAGAGGAAGTTCAGAATCATGCTTGGAGTTCTTTTGAGGATGCAGTCAAGCAGATTACTTTTGATGGGAATCGGCAAATCTTGAGGGAAGTTAAAGCTTTTTTGGACGGCAAAAAAAAGAGTTAATATCAAATCTCCTTATCTACCCATAATTAAGTTTGTAGTAAGGACTTTAGTCCTATCTTAAAACTTTTATTCGCTAAGGACTGAAGTGGGTGCATCTCACTTTTGAAGAGGGCGAAGCATGACCGCATATAAGTTATTAGTTATAATCTCCTATTTTCTGCGGTCATGCTTCGCCCCTACGGATATATTCGCCAAAATGAGATGCACCCACTGAAGTTATTACTACAAACAAATTGTTCTGTTAGATACCCGACTTCTTCAAGAAGTCGGGTATCTAGGTTTTCTGTGAGATTATTTGTTAATTTTCTGGGCTTTGGCGTGATGTTGCAGGCGAGCGAAAACATTGTAGGCGGCGGGGCCTGGATTACCGTGTTCTAGAGCGCCGTCGATGGGGCCGTCGATGGCTTTCCAAGCTGGAATTCCGCCTTTTAGTTCGGCGACTTTTCTAAAGCCTGCTGCGCGCAGAAGATTGGCGGCTTCTGCTGTTTGTTCGTCGGTTTCGGCGTAGATGTAGATGTCGCGAACGGGTTCTAGGCTGGCTTTTGCTCGATCGACTAATTCGTCCATTGGCATTGGTACGGCGCCGGTAATGCGACTTTTATCGAAGCTTTCAAAATCGCGGGCGTCGATGATTGTCAGTCCGGGTTCGCCCCAATCTAAGCGGGCTTTGAGGTCGTGGCTGGATACTTGGGCTTTTAAACTGGGAGGGGTGGGAGTCAAATCTGGCAGTTTTTCTTTGATGTCTGCAATTTGGTCTGGAATAGTTTTCATGGGTAAAATTCTCTTCAATGCTTTGATTGCAATGTAACAAGATGTTTCGGTTGAATTCGTCTTTCTAAAGGCTGAATTGGGGATTGAACTAAAGTCGCAGTTAATCTGAATTGCTCGTGGTTGACTGTGGTTCGGAGCGCTATATTTGCTGAGGTTGCTAAGTTTTCAGTTGACAGTTGACAGTTGACAGTTGACAGTTGACAGTTGACTTCGGAGGGCGAGCTCTACCTGGAAGTCCGAGGATTGGAATAATGAATCGTCTGATTTTAATTTCTCCCGGGCTTGGGGCTTTAAACCAATTCTTTCTGGTAAGTGGGGTTGATTCCGATTGTTTTGATGGAAATGTACGATCGCTCTTATTGAGTGTAGATATTTTGAAGTGCGATCGATTGTCCAATCAGTCATTGTATCAAATACTCAGATTTTAGTCAATGCCAATTATTTTAAAATGAAGTTTGCATGGGTTGTGCGCGGTCTCGCGCGCTATTTTGCTGAGAAGTTGAGATGTTTTTTAACAAAATTTCTGGTAAGATTTGATACTAACAATAGGGATTTAAAGGTATGGATATGTCTGAGCAAAATGAAATTGCTGTGTCTAAAACTTTGACACCGGAAGAGCAAGCGGTTTGGGATGCGAAGGCGAAAGTTCGGGTATTGCTGAATTTGTGGGATTTGGGTGGCGGTCAGATTCCGGTTAAAAAGGGGGATTTGACTAAGCGGATTGTTCGCACTAATGAGACGAGTCAGAGGTATCTGGAAGTGCTCGCCCAGTTGCAGGAATCTGGGGCGATCGAGTATTCGCTGGTAAATCGGGTGACGCGGGTGGAGTTGAGCGCGAAGGGGAAAGAGGTTTTAGCGCAGGGCTTGAAAAGTCGGGATTCTCTGTTTGAGTTTGATGGTTCTCAAATCGGTACTCGGCTGGGAAATGCTCTGCTGAAGTGGATTCGGCATCAGGATGGTGCGGCGAGTGTTGCTGTGGAGACGGGGAAAAAGGATGCAGGGGCGATCGCCTCCTATGACGATTTTAAGGCTGTGGCGATCGATGTGTATGACAGCTTGAACCGGGATTATAACTTAGACGATTTAGTGCCGATTTATCGGATGCGACGGGCGATCGGGGAAAGAGTTGGGCGATCGGAGTTCAATGAGTGGCTGTTGGAAATGCAGGCTAATGACATTTTTCAGCTAATGGCAGGGGAAACGCCAGACATCACCCCAGATAAACGTGAAGACTCAATCATCATTCCTGGTGGTACATTGCGTTACTACGCCAAGCGCTTAAATCCATAAAATTGTTCTCAATCTTTTTGTAGTTCGTTACCTCACACCCGATAACCATGAACAATATACCAGTTTCCCCGATAGAAGCCCTGAATGCTGCAATTCAAAATCACAATCCATTTAGCAAAGCTGGCATTGTCAAAGAGCAAGATATTTGGGGGAAAGGGTTCCCCGATCTTCCGACTCTAAATGCTCATGCTTCCGATGCAATTTTTCAGGCAGTTGAAAAAGTAAAGACAAGTCAATCTAGTCAAGAAAAGGTGACTTCACTGGTATTAACTGCTTCAATGGGAGTGGGGAAAAGCCACATTTTGAATCGTACTCGCCACAGGCTAGAAAGCAATGGTAATGCTTTATTCGTTTATGCAAGTGTTAATAATTACACAGACTTAAACTTGATAAAATACCAATTTCAGCAAACTTTAGTTAACAGTTTAAGTCGCATAAGTAACGAAGGTGTCATGCAATGCCAGGAAATAGCAGCAGCAATGGTTAACGAATGTTTTAAAGCTATGAATGCTGCTACACCAAATCTTTCTACTCAAAAACTACTCGATCAATTTGATCAAGTATGTGCTAGTTGGGCTACTAAAAATAAAAATTACATGAAAGCCCTAACCAAGCAATTTCTTAGGAGAAGATCAAATGTAGACCCTTATATTGTTCGAGCTGTTTTGTGGACATTATCAGAAACTGAAACACCTTTTGCTATCAAATGGTTGTCTGGTGAAGAGTTAGATAAATCTAAAGCTGAGGAACTAGGATTGCCGACTAATTCCGGCAAGACTAATCAGGATAGAGAAGTAGAATCTCTTAACAATGTCCAGAAAATTTTAAATTTGGTGAGTTACTACCGTCCTATAATCATTTGTTTTGATGAAATAGATGTAAATACAAGTTGTAGAGATGATGGCTTGACAACACCGCAGGTAATTGCCGATCTTGTTAAGCGTTTGTACGATACTCTCGAACAATCAGAACTCAGTCAAGGTTTAGTTATTATCACAGTAATGGCACCAGATACTTGGAAAACAGTTAATATGATGCCTGGTAGTATACTAGATCGAGTTTCAACATACACGCAGCGAAAACCAATCGATTTAAAATACTTGAATGGCGATTCTTTAGTTGATTTAGTCAAATTATGGTTGCAAGATTTTTATCAGGTCAGAAATTTAAATCCTCCTCATCCGGTTTACCCATTTGAGGAAAGTCAACTGAGAGAATATGGCAGAGGTAAGCCAACTGTACGCGAAGCTTTGACATGGTGTGCCGAGAATTTTAAAGTTTTTATGCCTCCAATGCCTGAACTTCCAGAAGAGCCTGCTGAACGGTTTGAGCTTGCTTTTACCAAGGAACTTGACGGAGACATCCGAGAGGATATGAAGGATAGTTTGACAATTGCTGATGCTATTTGCTTTGGCTTTTTAACCCTGATAGGTGAGACTGTAGACAACGTAAAAATTAATGACATTATGACAGAGGTTAAGCCAAAATTACAAAATGCGAATTGGATTGATTTCAAGATAATTGGTGTCGAAAATGGGAAAAAAATCAAGATTGGTGTTGCAGTCATTCAAACTTCTCAATCTGACTTAGTTGCTGGATTAAGACGCTTAATTGATTATCAAAAATTTGATTTGACTCGCGGTTGTTTAGTCCGTTCCCAATCAAAAATAGAGAAAATGAGCAAAAACTCTCCAGCATACAAGCTACTAGAACAACTCGTGTCAGTAGAAAAAGGCGGTGAGTTGGTGTACTTGATTGAAGACCAAATAAAACCGTTATTTGCTCTCCGTGCTGTTTATGAAAAATGCACAGAGTATAATTTAACCAAAGACGAGGTTTTTGATTTCATATCTCAGAAAAAGCTCACTTTTGACAATCTTTTACTGCGAGAAATTTTGAGCGATCCGTCGAATCAAATGCCTGTGGTTGATGATGAAGATGAACTCCAACTTTTAGAAGATATTTTCAACCCTACCAGCAGTGATGATACAGATGATGGCGATCTAAGCGACCAATTTAGTTAAGTATGAACCAATCAATTTTGCTTCAAACAGCACTGGCTTTACCAAATCCAGATGTTGAAGCTTTAATCCAAGGACGAATGGTTGCAGCTATGCCTCGGATGTTTCTGAATCCGGGGCGGACATTTGCTTTGTACCCCGCCGATATCTCGATTAATTTGCTACCTCACGAGCAACATTATAGCTCAAGTTTTTTGCCCGTCGCTAAAAACGCACTTGCTCAGTTAAATTCTGAAACGGTTTCGATCAAAGCTTGGGCTAGGTGCGAATTGTGTAAAATGGTGAATGAGCCTGAATCATTAGAGGCTTTGTCGCGATTAACAGTCTGGAAAACAAAGGCATTAGAGCAAATTCTCCAGCAGCGTCCTTTTATTTTTGTAGCTTACCTGCGGGTTTATCTGCTACCTCAGCCGTTTGAAATACCAGTGCAATCTAGTGGCAATTTTGTATCTTTGTCAAAATCCCTAACTGTTACTGATTCAACGCCTGTGTTGAGCGAGTCTATCTTCGCTAAACGCCGTCAAAAGCTCGAAAAACTAGAGCCTCCCGAACATCCAGAATTGGAAGAGTTGCAAAGTGCATTAGTGCATTTATCCAATACTAACCCAAACGCTAAACAACTCGATGCCGAAATTAAAATATTTCTAGGTTGGTCGGAAAATTTACCAACAACAAAACCCGATCCAGATTTAGATTGGATTAAAACGATCGCACAAATCGGCAACTCTAGCGACGGTAATGGCTTTGAAAAATTAGTCCGCAAAGGTTTTATCAAGCTAGGTTTCGGAAATTCTAACCACAAACCAGAAGCCAGTCTCGATCCCGAATCAACCGGGGGCGCTGGCGGATTAGATTTCTACTGTGAAACTCCCTATCAGGTAGTGGGAGAATGCAAAGCTACCAAAAGTGAAACCGTAGCTGATGGAACGCCCGCGCAACTTATCAAGTTAGGACACAAGCATCTTCAGGAACAATACAACTGCTGTATTAAGATAATTATGGCCGCTGGTCAGTTAAATAGACACGCTAACAAAACTGCTATCGGAAACCACATGAATGTAATTCGCCCGGAAACATTGCAAAGATTAGTTGAACTCAAAGCTAAGCAACCAGGTTCGATCGATCTATTACAGTTAAAACCTTGTTTGGAACAACAGCCGTTTGGTGAGGAAGCCGATGCTAAGGTTAATCGCTATATTGACGATGTGCGGGAAAAGCTTAAAGTGCGATCGCACGTTCTTTCTATTCTGAAAAAGTATTTAGAAACTACAGGTTCTAAAAGAGCCAGCGTTGATTCTTTGAGCGGTGCGTTTTCAATGTCTAACCCACCCAAGCAATTGTCCCGTGAAGAGTTGCACGAAATTTTAGTAGAACTTTCTTCTCCGCTGACAGGTTATGCAGGGCGAATTAAAGGAGATAGTTTGGGGCGCGATCGCTTTTATTTCCTGCGTGATTTGTTATTAGATGATTGAGGTAGAATTGAGGCTATTGCCACTATTTCAACTCTTTAAACAGTATCAGGATCTACTCCCAACTCCCGCAACTTAGCCGCCAATTTTTCAACGCGCTGACGTTCCTCTTGAAAATCTAGACGTTCCATTGCAGCTTGTTTAAGTTCCTGCAACCGCCTTTGTTCTTCTTTAATTAACCTTTCCACCAATGGCGGAGACAGTATTTCATCCACTGATAATCTCAAATTAGGAAATACTACAGATACTATGTCCTCACCCGGCAAGTAATCTACCTGTGAATAAACCTCATCACCTTCGGGAACTGCTATAACTCGCACCCGCTGTCTGTTTTCTGTCGGATCAACTATGCAATATTCCGGCACGTTAGCTTGTTCGTACTCTCCTCGTTTAAGTATATAATCTGCGCGTCGATCTTTGCCAACTACTTCTATTAATAATAAAGGCGTTTCATCAAAGTCAAGGACGGCCCCTCCGGGTCGAGCAGCAACTTGTTCTAAAAGACTTTGAGTGCAAACAACTATATCAGGGATGCGGGATGAACTTTCTTCGGTTCTGACTCCCAAATTTCTTTTGACTACTAAATCAAGATTGTTTTCAGCTAGGTGACGCTGCAATTTATAAACCAAATACTCACAAATATTTATGTGTAGAATTGTAGGCATTGCTATTGGTATTAATTCACCTCTGTGCAGTTCATGTTTTACCTCGTCATCGACTTTATAAAATCGGTATTCTTCAAAGGTTAATGTGGGTGAATCATCAACTTGTTGGTCTGTCAAAACTGGCGTGATTGATTGAGACATATCTTTGTGACCTCAGCGAGTATTTATGATTAAATTAAATTTAAATGACAGTATCAGGATCTACTCCCAATTCCCGCAACCTCGCTGACAATTTGTCAGCACGTTGACATTCCTCTTGAGCGCGTTGACTCTGCTGCTGGGCGAGTTGACGCTCCTCATCAGCGCGTTGACGCTCCTCATCAGCGCGTTGACGCTGCTCATCAGCGCGTTGACGCTCCTCATCAGCGCGTTGACGTTCCATTACAGCTTGTTGCTGTGATTCCTGTAATCGAACTCGTTCTGCCTTCACTAACTCCTCCACCAATGGTGGATTCAGTATTTCATCCACTGATAAAACCAAATCTGGAAATACTACAGATATAATTTCCTCACCCGGAAAGAAATCTGTATGCGTGTAACCATCTTCACCTTCAATAAATGCTAAGATTCTGATTTTTTGCTTCCCACATTTAGGGTCAACAATGCAATATTCTGGCACATTCGCTAATTCATACTGTGCTCGTTTAATCATGTAATCTGCCCGTCGATTTTCACTCACTACCTCTACTACTAATAGGGGTGTTTCTCCTAAGTCAAGGATGCCTGAACCAGGCTGGGCAAGGATTTGTTCCCACAAACTTTGAGTGCAGACAAGTACATCGGGAATGCAAGATGTAGCATTTTCTGTTCTCACTCCTACAGAAGTTTTTACTACTAAATCGAGATTGTGTTCAGCGAGATAACGCTGCAACTTGTAAACCAAATATTCGCAGATGCTTGTATGTAATGCGCTCGCCGTTGCCATTGGTATTAGTTTGCCTTTGTACAGTTCGTATTGTACATCAGGATCTCCTTGATAAACTCTGTATTCTTCAAAGGTTAAAGTTGGAGAATTATCAACTTCTTTTTCTTCTAAAACTGGGGCGATTGATTGAGACATAGGTTTTGGTATGAGTAAGTTTGTAGGGTGCGTCAGTTCATCAGTTGACAGTTGACAGTTGACAGTTGACAGCTACCTCTTCCATCGATAGAAGAGGATTGGAGCAATGAATCATTTTGTTTGATTTCCCCCTACACGGGGAGGCTTCAGATCCAATTTTCAGGCGTGAAGTTATAGGGCGACGATCGAGCGTTTGCAGACTGACGCACCCTACTAACTATTGTAGATCGGATTACCATTTGGGCGATCGCCTCAATAAGGCCGTAGCAGCCTCACTGTTGAGAGGTTTAGAGAAAAAGTACCCCTGACCGTACTCGCAGCCGATCGCCCGCAGTTGAGCCAATTGCACGGCGGTTTCGACACCTTCTGCGACTACCTCCATCCCCAAACTGCGCGCCAGCATGACGATCGCCCGCACGATTTCCAAATTCTCGCCCGCTGCTCCGATGCGACTGACAAAAGAGCGATCGACCTTCAAAATATTAATCGGGAATTTGTGCAAATAACTCAGAGACGAATAACCAGTACCAAAATCATCAATGCACAGCCCAATCCCCAACTCCCTTAACTGCGAAAGCATCGCCGCCGCCGCTTCCCCATCTTCCATCACCACAGTCTCAGTAATCTCCAACTTCAAACAGCGAGCATCAACACCCGTTTCCTGCAACACTTGCTTGATTTGCTCGATCGACTCCGGTTCCGAAAACTGCCTCCCCGAAAGATTCACTGCTACTGTCAGCCGGGAATTTCCCACAGGCAAATTCAAACTCTGCCACTCAATAATTTGGCGGCAGCTTTCGTTCAAAACCCACAAACCCAAAGGCATAATTAACCCAGTTTCCTCCGCCATCGCAATAAATTCCATCGGGGAAACTAAACCGCGTTCCGGGTGCAGCCAGCGCACCAGCGCCTCAAATCCGATCGCCGATCCGCTTTTCAAACAAACTATCGGCTGATAATAAACAGTAAAAGGACATTCCAATTTAAGAGGAGCCAATTGTGATTTCGTGCGCTCCAACTTCCAGTCGATTTCACATACAGGCGAGTTTTCCCCCGCCGCCCCACCTGGGAAATCCACAATCGAATATGTCAAATTCAGTTCTTCAATCGACTGCCGCAAATCGTTTTCTAAGTGCATCAAAGCCACAGCCCGAGTGTGCATTGCACTCGTAAACACTTCGTAACGAGCTTTACCGAGAGCTTTTGCCCGGTACATCGCAATATCAGCATCGCGCAAAATATCTCCAGGCCACTGATATTTGTCGGTACTCATAGCAATCCCGATGCTAGCAGTAATTAAAACTTTATGACCTTCTAAATATAGCGGTCGTTCGATCGCCTTCAGAATTCCCTTTGCTTGGGCGATCGCTTCATCCACACCTTGAATTTCCTCCAGCAAAATCACAAACTCATCTCCCCCCAGACGTGCCACCGTATCTCCTGGGCGCAAACAAGTCAACAGACGGCGGCCCACAGCCACCAACAGCCGATCGCCCGTGCGGTGTCCCTGGCTGTCATTAATCACCTTAAACCTGTCCAAATCGAGAAATAGCACCGCAAATTGATAGTTCGGATGCCGTTTGACGCGTGCAAAAGCTTGGCCCAACCTGTCAGTCAACAAAGCGCGGTTGGGCAACTCCGTCAGCGCGTCGTGCAAAGCATCGTGCAACAATTGGTCTTCAGCCGCCTTGCGTTCAGTTACATCGTGACAGTTGACGACAATTCCCCGCACCGAAGGTTCCGAGAGCAAATTCGTCGCCACCGCTTCCAACACGCACCAGAAACCCTGCTTGTGTCGCACCCGGTATTCCGCCAATCCCAGCCCAACTCTCGGCATTTGGATGACACCTTTGAACACTTGATCCACCATTGGCAATTCATCGGGGTGAATCAAGTCAAAGACAGACCGGCCGAGGACTTCCGCCGTCGGGTAGCCCAAAATCCGCTCGGCGGAAGGAGAGACATAGCGGCAAAAGCCTTTGTCGTCGAGAATTACAATAATGTCTCTGGCATTTTCAATTAGCGATCTAAAACGCTTTTCGCTTTGTCGCAGTTCTTGTTCCGTGCGCTTGCGATCGGTAATGTCGGTATTCATGTAAATCAGACCGACAATTTTCCCCGTGGGGTCTTTAATCGCATCGGCCCGCAGCAGCACTTGCAAAATTTTGTCGCTTTTTGTGCGGTTGGTAATTTCACCAGACCAAGAATAACCTCTGGCGATCGTATCGAGAACCTCGCAGGCGACTGCGGGGTCAGCAAAAACTGCCGGTATACCTCCTGCGAGTTTAAATTCCTCTGCCGTTTCCCATTCAAATAGCTGAGAAAACGCTTGATTTTGATAGATGTGAGTGCCGTTGGCATCGCTGATGCCGATCGCGTCGCTCGAACTTTCCACCGCCTTGCGAGTCAGCACCAGAGCTTCTTCTGCCCGCTTGCGCTCGGTAATATCAATCCCTACCAGACAAGCTGCATTCCCCCGATCGTACTTTTGAGCCACAATCAAATAATATCCCGCCGACTGTCCGCCCTCCGTTTTCACCTTAGCGCTGAGTTCTTTAACCGCTTCCGTAGCCTCGCAGGCAAAAAAATCCACCACAAAAGAGTAAAAATCCAAGCTAGCGCCCAGAAAACCGATATCTTGACCGACAAAGGCCGACGGCGACAAACCGTGCAGTTTAGCTAAGTGGTGGTTGACGCCCAAATAGCGCAAATCCGAGCTAATCCAAGATACTATGCCCGGAACTGCTTCCAAAATCGTTTGCAGTTGGTCGTTTGCTTGCTGCAAAGCTTCCTGCACTTCGATGCGTTCCGATAAGTCGGACTGAGTTCCGACGAAGTGAGTCAAATTACCGCTGTCGTCTCGCACGGGAGATAGCGACAATTTGTTCCAAAAAGGAGTGCCGTCTTTGCGATAATTTTTGATTGTCACCTGCAATGCTATGCCTTCGCGCAAGGCTTCGCGGATTTTAGCTACTGTAGTGCGATCGGTATCCGGGCCTTGCAAAAATCGGCAGTTGCGCCCCAAGACTTCACCGGCGCAGTAGCCTGTGATCCTTTCAAATGCTGGATTGCAATAAATTATGGGACAGTCGGGTGCCTTGGCGTCAGCAATAATAATACCGCTGGTAGTAGCAGCCAAAGCTCGATCGCGCAGCCACAGTGCTTCAGAAGCCGTATCGCGATCGGCTACGTCCCCCACTTCATCTAAATTATAAATTGACTGGTTATCCCGATTTCCCATCAGCCAAACTTTCAAGCCAACCTTTGCAATTTCCGAGTTGCTTCTTACTTTAACGTTTTTCAGGACTCACGAACGTAGATTGCATCTTTGCCTTTAACTAAGCGGGATTTCAGGTTAGTTGCTAGTTGTATTTTCTGCGCTTGCTGTGTCGGCATTTACAAAAAGCGCATCTTCAGTGCCAAGAGTGAAAAACCCTCAATTCCTCTCACCCTCTCCCCCTCTCCCCCTCTCCCCGCACTCCGTCAATCAGGATGTGCAGCAACTTATTTACCAGGAGTCGCAGATTGACCAGGCTTCAACAGTTGACAGTTGACAGTTGACAGTTGACAGTTTGAGAGCGACCTCTACCTAGAAGGAAGAGGATTGGAGTAATGAATAGTTTGATTTTAATTTCTCCCGAGCAGGGAGAGGCTTTCAACCAATTCTTTCTGGTAATATTAATCAAGGGTAGAGCCTCGTTGCTCCCCATTACTGTCGGAAACTGACCGTTCCATTTTTCGATCGCTTGAGTAGTGCAAAATTTCGGGAGTTGAAATACCCGCACGCTTATCGAAGCGATTATAGTGCAGGCTTCTAACATCGCGGGGGAATGCCGAGCGAACTGACTTACGTCCTTTCGTTGGTCTTACTTCCCCTCCGCTCTTCAGAAACGGCTGTTCCATCCGTTTGTAGCATTCTGATACCTTCTGCTCTAATATTTGTTGCTGCATTACCATCGCGATTGTGACGAGTGCCGCAATTGGGACAAGTCCACTCTCTAATATCAAGTGGCAACTTATCAATTTGGTAATAACAGCTAGAGCAAAGTTTAGAACTGGGGAACCATCGGTCAATTCCTACTAACTTCCCACCTTTTTTCTCTAGCTTGTAAGCTAAGAAATTAGTAAAAGTTCCCCATCCAGCATCAGATATTGCTTTAGCTAAATTGTGGTTGCGTACCATGCCTTTGACATTAAGATTTTCTACTACGACAACTTGGTTTTCGTTGACGAGTTTTCTTGATAACTTATGCAAAAAAACTTGACGGGATCCAAATTTTGGGACGGGCTAGAAGCCCATCCCACAAGAAAAAAGATTTTTGTGGGATGGGCTTCTAGCCCGTCCTAACTATTTTTGCAAGAGGTCTAATCTTTTTAGCTTTGTTTCTTGATTTACTTCCTTTCTGTTTTTTTGCTAGCTTTTGTTGCTTGCTTGCGTTTGAGATTTTTTTCATGCTTGGCTAAGTGCTTAGGATTACTGTATATAGCGGGGGACTTCCCGGCGAGGTATAGCGGATCTAGCTCTCATATTCGCGGACGTTGTTGGGAAGAAGGCCCTATACGTCTGGGTGGTTATATAAGCTGTCAATTATACCTCATCTTTTTGAGAAAGGCTATAGTTAAAGTTTGTCGCTGCAACCGTTGAGCTTCTGCTTGCTATGAGAGCCCGGTTAATTTGGGCTTGAGCATCTTGGGTTGCTTTTTTAACTGTGAACTACCTACACGCTTCCTGGCGGTAAGCGTGTAGGCTTCCCAATTCAATGGGGATTGCCTCAACTTTCATAGATTTTTTACGTCCTGAAGATTTTCGTCTTACATCCCCTCCAAGGGCATTCGCGCTAGTTCCTAACGCCAGAATTCGCAAACCTTCATTTCTAATATTTATTGCAGCATTAATATCTCTATCATACTGAACTGCTTTTCGTCCTTCCTCCGACTTCCATCGGACTTCTGTCAACAGTCAACTGTCAACAGTCAACAGTCAACAGTCAACAGTCAACTCTTCCTTCCTCCTTCAAAATCTGCTAGAGAAGGGGCATTGGTGGGACTTACCCAACCCAAAGCGAGTATAAAAAAAGACTCCTTGGGCAAGTTTTGAATTTATAGCGACAAATGTTAAAAATTAGAATTTGAAAATGGCAGAAAATAAGCTAAGGTTAGATGAGAACGGTTGAAAAAAGATATCTAATGTTGCAGCAACACCCTTGGCCGAAGACAATTGAAGAGGCGATCGTCATTCAAGATGTTCTCCGGTCAGAGGTAATTACCGAAAATCTACGGTCGCCAGTTCGGTACGTCGCAGGCGTAGATGTCGGCTACGACAGTGCAGAAGGCGTATCGCGGGCCGCTGTAACAGTTTTGAGCTTTCCAGACTTGCAATTACAGCAGCAGTCTGTGGTTCGCAGTCCTACAGCTTTTCCTTACGTTCCCGGTTTCCTGTCTTTTCGAGAAGTGCCGGCAGTCCTCGACGCTTTACAAAATATCAGTTTGAGACCAGACTTGATATTATGCGACGGTCAAGGACTAGCTCACCCCCGCAGGTTCGGTCTGGCGTGCCATTTGGGAGTTTTGACAGGAATTGCGACGATCGGAGTTGCCAAAACTAGATTTATCGGAGAACATTCAGAAGTAGGGTTCGAGCGGGGCTGTTGGCAGCCTTTGCTGCACGAGGGATCAACGGTAGGCGCAGCGTTAAGGACGCAAACAGGGATAAAACCGATTTATGTATCGATCGGTCATAAGGTAAACTTGATAAGTGCGATCGAGTACGTCCTGCACTGCGCCCCGAGGTATCGCTTGCCAGAAACAACTCGATCGGCAGACCAACTAACATCGGGATAACTGGCAGGCCCGGAAGGCATCAAAAAAATAAAAAGTCAAAAGATAAAAAAGCATCCCTCTTTGGACTTTGAATTTTTGAAGTGTGGCCCTTAAGTCGAAAAATGTTCTGAGTGTATCGCCAATCAGCTTTCGGTTCCATCCTTCCAGCGAACTAAAGAGTCAGGAACTCAGGGAATCAACGCCACGCTCGCTTGTAAGAAATTACAAGCTGTTCTGACCAGACCCCTCGATCGCGAGGAGACGTTATTCAGGTCACGACACCGGAAAATGATCCGCCAGTTTTGGGCTCTGTCATCTGCAATTAAACAGTTTTAAAGTCACGCTTTACAGTGTTGCAGGTCTAACAAGCCTTTATAACCAGGTCGAGGCGAACATTACTCCAGAAATGGGGATTCGGAGACAACCATATCTCCCCAGGGGTGGCAACCATACCCCCCCTAACCCCGAAAGGGGATTCAAGGCGATTGAAATCGCCGAGCCGTTTCCCTCTCAGGACTAAAGTCACGCTCGTTTCCCACTTACTTACCGAGTTTTTTTTATGACTATACCTGAGAAAGAGGTATAAAAGTTGGGGGATTTGTAGAATGATTGAAAGACAGTAATCAGCTTAAACATTGGCGGCTTGAACTAAACTACCCGGGCGTGAACTATGTTTAGTTCACATTTGTAAATTATGAAACAGTCATCCTGCGACTTAAACTCAAAGTTTACATTCGTCAGATGATGTTTCATAATTTACCGTCTAACCTCTCACCGCTAGCTGGGAGTCCCAACTACGGTGGGAGGTGAGGCGGGATCGATCGAAAAAATCAGCAAAAAAAACAAGGAGACAGTCATGGCTGAGAAAAGCAAACGTGGATTCGCATCTATGGACGCAGAAAAACAGCGTGCAATTGCTAGCAAAGGCGGAAAAGCTGCACACGCGAAAGGAACTGCACACGAATTTACTTCGGAAGAAGCCAGAGAAGCCGGTCAAAAAGGTGGCGAAGCTGTCAGCAGAAATCGGGAACACATGGCTCAAATTGGTCGCGAAGGCGGCCGGAAAAGCCGCAAAAGCGAAGCTTAAGTGAGTCTGTGACTATTTAACACAGTGACTGAAATATCGTCACTGTGCGATTCTTAAGAAGTTATGAAGCTATCTTGAGCGTCAACAAGTTTGCGGGCTAGACAAGGCAAGCAAACACCAGTCTGTCTCTCAATAAAAGCCAATCCGATCGCAAAAAGCCCCGAAATCGGGGCTTTTTTGTTTGTGAGACGAATTATTTGGTTAACTCATATAGCTGGCGATCGCACTTTTTGACCTCAGAAACCCCGTTTTTTTGCAGATTTCTCGTTCCCAAACCCAAAACTCTTAGAAACCCGGTTTCTTTGTAGATTTCTCGTTACCAAACCCAAAACTCCCACAAACCTGGTTTCTTGGCCCAAGCACGCGAGCCCGGAAACCGCCCGCAGTCTGGATATAAATTAAGTAAGATTTTGATATATTTCAGGAAACTTTGACACTCCCCGGTCTGAAGACGCGGGGATTCTTAAGGACAAACTTTGGAGGATGAATCCGCCCAAAGTTTAATTCTTAAAGGGTTAGTCAGTAACCCGCTACCCACTCGCTCAATAATTGAGTCTATGGCTACTTTTGATTTCCTAATGATGTTTGCCGCACCGTTAACATCTGCATTCAGAATTGATTTCTGAGCAGAACGGTATAAACCTCGTTTAATTCTTTTACCAGACGGTTGCCAATTGTCGGGTTTTTCACCAACTTTCACTGGCAGTATGTCTCGATCCAAGAAGCTAGCTTTTGAGGTGTAGGATTCGTCTTGCTCTACAAATCTCCATCCTCTGAGAGCGCACTCTTGTTGTAGTCTATCTTTGAC
>NZ_JAEQCT010000083.1:0-47370 GCF_020738205.1 Microcoleus sp. PH2017_24_DOB_U_A | reverse complement strand
CTTTATTAAGCTTTGTTAAATACAGAAGGCGGTTGAAACCGCTACCGACTTATCCCCATGTCTAAAGCCAGGGGCTTGCGTCTCGCTCTTTGGTCAACATAGAACTCGTCTCCATTGATATTTTTGGAGCCAGAGCCAGCCCGGAACCTTCCACAGTAAGGGGCTGGCTTCTGACGTTTTAGGGTCTTAACCCTATATACACTTATAGCATAATTCGATGTTTTTAACATCAAGTGACACAAAACTATATATAATGACGTGAGAGTGTAAAATTGAAGACAGTTGCAGTAAATCTATGTCAGCCAATGCCTTCAATACCTTCACGTATGCGAGTTACAGTTACATTGCCAGAAGACGTTCATCAAGCCCTGTCCGAATGGGCTGAAGAAGAAGATAGAACCCTCGCAAACCTGCTTTCCCATGTGGCAGCTAAAGCTGTCAGAGATCGCCAAGAGCAGAAAAAGGAAGAATCTAGAAGCGATCGCACTTAAGCGATCGCCACAGCGTAAGGTGGACTGTTTTGAGATGTTTAGGAGTGCAACGAATGGCTTTAGTGGCGGTTAAACTCACATCGCAACAGGCTTTCCGGCCTGTTCCACAATAAAAATTATTTCTTGTGGGGTGGGCTTCTAGCCCGCCCATAAAAAGCGTTAGCAGTTTGGCAACGTACCTGCTGACTAAATCTGTTCGAGAGCGTCAAGAGTTGAAAAAGGATGAATCTAGAAGCGATCGCACTTAAGCGCGATCGCGCCCAATCCTATCCGCGTCCATCCGCGTCTATCAGCCTACATCTGCGGCAAAAAAAATAAGGTGAGCCGCAGCCCACCCTACTAAGATTATTTCGCAGTCACCAACTGCGCCGGTAGCCGCTTAAACGCCAACCTTTCATTCTCGATATCGACAAAAATGGTATCGCCGTCAACAAAATCTCCCCGCAAAATACCCTTCGCCATTTGCGTTTCCAATTCGCGCTGGATTCCACGCTTCAATGGGCGCGCACCGTACACCGGATCGTAACCGATTTCGGCTAAGAAGTCGATCGCAGATTCCGACAATTTCAGAGACATTTTGCGATCGGCTAAACGTTTTTCCAACCGCTTAACTTGCAACAGCACAATCTGCCGCAATTGGGCCTTACTCAAACCGTGGAAGATAATCATCTCATCAATCCGGTTCAAGAATTCCGGGCGGAAAGTAGCCCGCATCGCCTCCATCACCCGACTCCGCATTTGTTCCTCATCTCCCGCCACATCTAAAATGTATTGAGAGCCGACATTCGATGTCATAATAATCACAGAATTCTTAAAGTCAACCGTGTGACCTTGAGCATCCGTAACGCGGCCGTCATCCAGAATTTGCAGCATGATATTGAAGACATCCGGGTGCGCTTTCTCGATTTCATCGAATAGAATTACCGAATACGGACGGCGGCGCACAGCCTCAGTTAATTGTCCACCTTCGTCGTAGCCGACGTATCCCGGAGGCGCACCAATTAAGCGCGAAACTGCGTGTTTCTCCATGTATTCCGACATATCAATGCGGACGATCGCCTCTTCGGTGTCAAACAGGTATGATGCTAATGCTTTCGCCAACTCGGTTTTACCAACGCCCGTGGGGCCGAGGAAGATGAAACTCGCCACCGGGCGGTTGGGATCGGACAATCCCGCGCGCGATCGTTGAATTGCATCTGCAACCGCCGTCACCGCTTCATCCTGCCCAATTACCCGCTTGTGCAGTTCATCTTCCAAGTGCAAAAGTTTCTGCATTTCCGATTCAACTAACTTGCTAATCGGAATTCCCGTCCACTTAGAAATAATCTCGGCAATATCAGATTCGGTGACTTCTTCCCGCAGCAGAGTTTTACCTGTAATTTGACTTGCTGTCAGTTTAGCTTCCGCTTCTTCCAGTTTTTTTTGCAACTCGGTTAATTTGCTATATTTCAACTCAGCAGCGCGGTTAAGGTCGTATTTTAACTCAGCTTGTTGAATTTCAATATTAACCTTATCAATCTGTTCTTTAATCTTTTGAATGCTGTCGATGACACTTTTTTCCGATTGCCATTGTGCGTTCAAACCGCTTTGCTGTTCCTTGAGATTTGCTAAGTCTTTTTCCAGTCTTTCTAAACGGTCGATCGATGCAGCATTGCTTTCTTTTTGCAGCGACAGTCTTTCCATTTCTAGCTGCAAAACCTTGCGATCGATTTCGTCTAGTTCTTCCGGCTTGGAAGTAATCTCCATTTTGAGTTTAGCCGCCGCTTCGTCCATTAAATCAATGGCTTTGTCGGGAAGGAAGCGATCGCTAATATATCGAGTTGACAAAGTAGCCGCCGCCACTAACGCATTGTCGGAAATTTTAACGCCGTGATGAACTTCGTATCGTTCCTTCAAACCCCGCAAAATCGAAATAGTATCTTCAACTGTCGGCTGATCGACATAAACTTGTTGAAAACGGCGTTCTAAGGCCGCATCTTTTTCGAGATACTTGCGGTATTCGTCGAGAGTTGTAGCGCCGATACAGCGCAATTCGCCCCTCGCCAACATCGGTTTGAGCAAATTGCCAGCATCCATCGATCCTTGGCTGGCGCCGGCGCCGACAACGGTGTGAATTTCATCTATAAATAGGATGACTTTGCCGTTGCTATCCATAACTTCTTTGAGCACGGCTTTCAAGCGTTCTTCAAATTCTCCCCGGAATTTTGCACCGGCAATTAACGCGCCCATATCTAAGCTAATTAATTGTCTGTCTTTGAGAGATTGCGGCACATCTCCGGTAATAATTCGTTGGGCGAGTCCTTCGGCGATCGCAGTTTTGCCAACTCCCGGTTCCCCAATCAGTACGGGGTTGTTTTTGGTGCGGCGGCTCAAAATTTGAATCGTGCGGCGAATTTCGTCATCCCGTCCGATTACCGGATCGAGTTTGCCTTGACGGGCGGCTTCTGTCAAATCTCGGCCGTATTTTTCCAGCGCTTCATATTTGCCTTCTGGATTTTGATCTGTCACTTTGTTGTTCCCCCGGACTTGGGCGATGATGTCTTTAAGCTTGGCTTCATCTAGTCTAAATTCTTGGAGTAGATTTTTGCCAAAGCGATCGTCCTTAACGTAACCCAGGATCAAATGCTCGATCGAGATAAATTCATCACCGTACTCTTTGCGATAAGCTTCAGCCCTGTCTAGCAGGGTATCGAGGGAACGGCCGAGATAAACGTTGCCACCGCTTCCAGAGATTTTCGGCTGGCGGGTGATAAACTCATCAGTGCGATCGCGCAATTTTGCCACAGAAACTCCAGCCTTGTTAAACAAGCTGCTAGCGAGTCCCGATTCTTGTTCCAGCAAAGCTTTCATCAAATGTTCGCTTTCTAGCTGCTGCTGCTGGGCTGCTTTAACGAGTTCGGGGGTGCGGGCGAGGGCTTCCCAGGCTTTTTCTGTAAATTGGTTAGGATTATTCGGTTGCATAAAATTTAATTCCCTGAATTCAAAAACATGACTGCTGTCAAGGCAATGGCTTAATTGCTCGTACAATTGTCATTGTAGGCAGTTGCGGACGGCGGGGCGATCGGTGTTCCCGTATGTGGAGATAGGTATTTCCGCCCTGTGTTTGAGCTTCTGGTTTGTAGAGAGGACTTTAGTCCGCAGGTTTGTAGTGAGGACTTTAGTCCGCATAAAATCAAAGGACTCAAGTCATCAAACAGTATAGGTTTGTAGTGAGGACTTTAGTCCGCATAAAATCAGAGGACTCAAGTCATCAAACATATAAAAACTGTTTAAAGTTCAACGCCGAGAGGAAATATCGATGATTCCATTACATCCTGAGTTTATTACCAAAAACGGCAAAAAAGAATTTGCAGTAATTCCTTATGAAGAATTTGAAGCACTGCAAGAATTAATTGCTGACATAGAAGATTTGATCGATTTGAGAGCAGCAAAAGAAGAAGATGCAAATCAGCCTTCTCTGCCTTTAGCAGAAGTGAAAAGAATGTTAGGATTACTCAATAATTAATCCGTCTAAACCTGTGTTTCCTGCAACTGGGGGGCAACTTGAATCTGCGGCATCGGTTCGAGGGGAGTATTTACGGGTGCGAACCTGCAATAGCACACGACAATAGTCTCAAAGTCACCGCTAGGTAAATCTTCCGAGTAAGTTTGAACTCGGACGACTTCCCAATCTCCTACTCGGCTGTGCGTGCTCGCAGCGGGAAATTTTGAATCGGCAAACTTTTCTATCCGGTGAAATTCTCGAAATCTGTACCGGTTTCTGTACTTGCCCATTTTTCCAGTGTATAACAACTAATGACTGCTGATTAATACCAATTTTAAAAAAGAATGCAACAGTATTCTTGTCCCCCCCGCAATACAGCGGGGGGGCTAGGGGGGGTCGAAGAGTGTTGCACGATTTTAGAAAAATGGTATAATTTTGCAAGGTGCGTCGCGGGCGAGATTGTCGATTTTTTTTGGGATTGTTGATGGCGACGCACCCTACGGCTAATGACTTGCCTATTTTTCCAGTGTATAACAACTAATGACTGCTGATTAATTTTGCACCGGTGCGTCGCGGGCGAGATTGTCGATTTTTTTTGGGATTGTTGATGGCGACGCACCCTACGGCAAACTGTCAACTGTCAACTGTCAACTGTTTTCATGCCTGCATCACCACCCGTTCCGGGAGAGTGACAATAAAAGTTGAACCTTTACCGTTCTCGCTTTCGACGCTAATTTCGCCGCCGAGAATTTGACACAAACGCTGGCTAATTGTCAATCCCAAACCCGTACCGCCGTACTTCTTAGTAGTCGAAGCATCAGCTTGAGTAAAAGGTTTAAATATTTGCTCTAATTGCTCGTTTGTCATTCCAATCCCAGTATCGCTGACTCTAAAAATTAAAAATTGAGAACTGTAGTTTGCACCAGAGTTAATATCATTATTTTTCTTTCTTTTCTTAGGTTTTGGCTTTTCATTTTTAATTTTTTCGATTTCGATCGTAATCACGCCTTTTTCGGTAAATTTGGCAGCATTGCTGAGCAAATTGAGGAGAATTTGCCGGACTTTCGGTTGGTCGGCGTACATCATGCCCAGTTCACCTTTTACTTGCAGCGTTAAAGCATTGCCTTTTTTCTCTACTAGCGGTTGAGCCGTAGTCATCACTTCTTCAATCATCGTCGCCACATCGAAGTGTTCTAAATAAAGCGTGACGTGACCTGCTTCTATTTTAGAAATATCGAGGATATCGCTGATCATGTCGAGCAAATGTTTGCCTGCGGTTTGAATTTTTTCTAAGTCGGGGAGAAAGTCTTCGGAACCGGAATCTTGAGCATCTTCTTGCAGCATTTCGCTGTAGTTGATGATGGCGTTGAGGGGGGTACGCAGTTCGTGGCTCATGTTGGCGAGAAATGCACTTTTCGAGCGGTTGGCTGCTTCGGCTGCTATTTTTGCTTCTTGCAAGTCTTCCGTGTATTCAGCGACTCTTTGGATCAGTTCGTTGATCGAAATTGCCAGCATTCCTACTTCGTCGGAAGTTGTAACGGGTACTTGCAAGTCAAAGTTTGATTCTTCTGAGACTCGCTGAGCGATCGCGGTTGTGGCTTGTAGCGGTCGGGCGATCGCCCTGCTGGTGTATATTGCCAGTAAAGTGGCGATACCCGCCGATACCAACAGAGAACCAACCAGAATCAGAGTTCCGAGTTGTTCAGCTTTCTCGTAGGTTCTAAAGGCCTCGTCTGCTTTGTCTCGAAAGGTACCAGCCAGTTTGGCCGAATCCTGCGAAAACTGTTCGAGTTTAAAAGCGTTGTTCCCCGTGGCAAAATTATTCAAGTTCCGCTGGAATACCTGTCGCTGCTGCGGATTCAAACCAGATAACTTGGCATTCCCCAGCAGTTTCTGGACTTGTTGGAAGTAAGCTTCTACAGTTTTGCCGTTGGCTTTCGCGAACTCTTGAATCTCTTGGTAATCTGTTACAACAGTGGAATTTGCAGTCGGCGACTGGCTTTGCAGTTGTTCTAGCTGTCCGCTCATCTGAGCAACGCGAGTCAGAAAGTCCGATCGTTCGCGATCGAAAATTTGCGGTTGTCCCGTCAGATTCAGCAGTGATTGCTGGTGAATTCTGACTTCCTGGGCGCTATTATTCAGATTGGTGAGGATTTCGGCTTTATCTCGGTCGATCGCGAGTTTTTCTCTCACTTGCTGTTTGTGATATGACTCTACTCCCCGTCCCCCGGCGGCGCCCAAAATGGCAATACCAATGACCAAGGCGTATCCGCACCCGATTTTTTGCCTGATACCCAAGCGGCCCAACAGACTTTTAAAACCTATTTGAGAATTGTTCTGGGATTGATTGTTCGAGGCTAAGGTTGAAGACATGGGCAATATACTCGTCACCCTGAGGGGCATTATCTATTATTCTAATTGATGCCTGCCTGAGGGTAAATAAAGTTCTGGCAAAGGGCCAATTTTCGGCAGTTATGGGGTCTTTGCAGGGTTCCACACCTCGACCTGCTTTACAGTTTGGGGGAGTTATGGTTAAAAAATTATGGCACAAGCAAGAAGGCAGAAGCAAGAAGCAATAAAAGCCAGGGTTTAAGACATTAGGAACGTCCTCACCGTCGGGCGGTTGCTATATATAGCCTTTCTCAGATAGATCTGGCACGCTTATGGTAAAGGGTAATTGAGAAAAAGGTAATTGGTAATGGGGAAAAAGGTAAGCGATAGTTCCTTTCCTATAGGCTGCCTGAGGCTTCTGTCCGGTAAAGACGCTCTCCGTGTGTGCTCTCAGGGCGATCGTATCAGAATTTGGCATAACTCATATTTAGGAGAACCGCTATAAGTAGCGAGTGATAAGTTGCGAGTTATAAATTTGATTGGCGATTCAAGCCTCTACTCTACTCGCAACTCACAACTTATCAACTTATGGGAGCATCTCAGTTTGGAGTTTGTAGTGCTGTCCCCGCTCGCTTGCTGTTAAAACCAAGCGAGCTCTTAAGCTCGCACTACAACAAAAAAAGCTTTTTGCCAAAATGAGATGATCCCCAACTTATCGCTATTCTTCTACTGGCAAAGTCGAAATTGTGCTAATTCAGCAGGAAGTTTTGAAGCATTAGGTACGGTAGCAGAGGCAGGAACGAAGATTCCCATACCAAAACTGCAACCCTCTTCCTTCGTACATTCGCCAGGCTTGGCAGTGATTTGATATTCCCCTTGGGATGGCGGAGTAAAAGAGATTGATACCAGTTCGCCCGTCTTTTGACTCGTACCGATTTCTTGGCCAGTGTTGACATCCTTGAGGGTTAGGTTTAAATCCTGGCAATTTCCGTCGCAAGTGGCTACAAAAACATACTCAATATCTGGATGCAGCGTTGCTCTAAAAGGAGATGAAACTTGTTTGCGAACAGTGCCTATCAATGGCCAAAACACCAATTTTTGACCGTTGCTTGAACGCTGGTCAACTTCTGTTTTCAAGCGACAAGTAACAGTTTTTTGCTCGTTGGTTAGTTCTTGAGCAATAGCATTTCCTACGATTGCAGTACCCAGCAGCAGTGCAATCCCGGAGATAGTCAGATGTTTGATATTCATTGATGTCCCCTCAAACTAATTTCTGGGTGATTGCAATAGACCGCTTTTCGTGGCAGTCTATTGATTTATCTGGAGCCTATCACATTTGTTGACTTTTCCCAAAAAAAAGTCGCCTAAAAATGCGATCGAACTGGGTACATCTGGGTTTTGCATTTGTAGTGCTGTCGGGAGCACAGCAAAGCTTTGTAAAGCACGCTCTTCGAGGACAGCACTGTAAAAAAAATGCTTTTTGCGAAAGTGAGATGCTCCCATCGAACTCATGTCTGGCCGATTATGAATCTGCCGTCAGCTATCGCGCAAACTCCACAGATTGCGGACACTACGAGCAGAACCTCGTCCTGTTTGTATTGTACTAAATTAGGAGGCTCCGCATCGGTGTCTAGAAACCTAGTTTCGCGAAGCATGACCGCATATAAGTTATTAGTTATCATCTCATATTGACTGCGGTCATGCTTCGCCCCTACGGATATATTCGCTTGCATTGAGATGCACCCCTCAAATGTCTGATAAAGCTTCGCAGATACCACACCAACAACATAATTTTGCTGATGTCAATATACACATAGGTTGATTTTTTTGCGATCGCCTTTTTCAAAAAATTTGGGTACACCGAAACCTGTATTGCTAAGCTTTTGAAGTTTGATTGAGTACATCATTTACCCTATAATACCAAATCCGGGTTATTTATCCCCGTTATAAGTGGTAGGGTGCGTCGCTATCAGAGATCTCTCAATAGCAACGAGAGTTGTTCGTGGCGACGCACCCTATATTTACTTCCTTAGGATAGCGAATTAAATAATTTACAATTTTAATTATTATTATTGTGGGATGGGCGTCCCGCCCGTCCAAAAAGGGCGGGCGGGACGCCCATCCCACAAACTTGTGGAAGTTATAAGTGGTAGGGTGCGTCGCTATGAGATCTCTCAATAGCAACGAGAGTTGTTCGTGGCGACGCACCCTACATTTACTTCCTTCTTCCTTCTTCCTTCTTCCTTCTTCCTTCTTCCTTCATTTATCGCTGTGCCGAAAATCCCAAGCTGGCACAAACTTAGAATCTCCCCAAATACCGCGGCGATTTTTCTTGGCTTCGGCTTCCGCTTGTTGCACAACAGTTGCACTCGGACAGTTTTTTAAGTATGGAGTGTAAACCATTGCTAATCCTTCGCGCAGCAAAACTTCTTGAGCAAATGTGCCATTTGGCAAGCGAACTTCGCTAACTTTACGGCCATAGCGGTCAGTATCAGTGACTGTCAAAACGACGCGACCGCCCCCTTCTTTGACGAGTTGCTGCATTCTTTGCTCGGCTAGATTACCCCACTTAAACTGATTTTTATATGCTGCTTTTTTGCTATTTTTTTCGGCGTTAGTGTGAGCAATTTCTGGTGCATCTACGCAGGCAAAACGCACTTTAATATCTTTGCCGGCGGCATCGCTGGCGACAAGAGTATCGCCGTCGCTGACTCGTTTGACAGCATAATTGTTGGGCGGTAGCTTTTGCGGACAGCCGGAGAGTAGGAAAAGCAGAGCAACTGCGCTCAAGCTGGTGATTGTAGGCGAAAGGGAGATTTTATTTTGTGTCATGGTTTTCTTTTTTTTATTTAGTTTCCATCCAATTTTGCCCCGCGTGGATATCAACTATCAGGGGTACGCTAAGCGGCAGAGCACTTTCCATCGCCGTTCTAATTTTGGGCTGCAATTCTTCCCATTCATCGGGAGGTACTTCAAATATTAATTCATCGTGAACTTGCAGCAGCAGCCGCGCCTGATAGTTTTGCAAAATTTTGTCTACCTCAATCATGGCAAGTTTAATGATATCAGCACTTGAGCCTTGAATGGGAGCGTTTGCTGCGGCGCGCAAAGATTGGGCGTCATCTCTGCTTAAGCGCGCCAGTTGTTCGGAGTGAATGTCTTCGGGATTGCTGCCTTTTAAGCGCTGGAGGCTGCCATTTTTGTCGAAGTTGAGATAGCGGCGGCGGCCGAGTATTGTGGTAACGTAGCCTAGGGCGATCGCCTCTTTTTTTACTTTTTCCAAGAATTCAAAGACTTTACTGTAACGCTGGTTGAATCGTTCAATAAACTTTTTACCGTCTGCTGAAGATTTGCCCATCGAACGACCAAACTTGATCGCCCCCATACCATAAATTACCCCAAAATTAATCGTTTTCCCAAACCGCCGTTCATCCGGCGTGACATCCTCCTTTTCAAACAGCAGTTGAGCCGTCAGAGTATGCACATCTCGGTTATTGTTGTAAGCTTCGATTAACACAGGTTCTTGACTCAAATGAGCCAAAATTCGCAGTTCAATTTGAGAATAGTCAGCCGACACCATCAGCCAACCAGACTCAGGTAAGAAAGCCTTGCGAATTTGCCGCGAAAACTCGGTGCGGATCGGAATATTTTGTAAATTGGGATTGGAAGAAGAAAGTCGGCCCGTACCCGTTGCAGCTTGGTTGAAATCTGTATGCACTCGCCCGGTATCTGCACGCACCAACTGCGGCAAAGCATCGACGTAAGTTGATTTTAATTTGGATAATGTTCGGTGTTCTAATAAATCGTCTACAATCGGGTGGTCTCCTTGCAATTTATCCAAAACAGCGGCGTCTGTAGAGTATCCCGTTTTGGTTTTGCGAGACTTTTTCTGAAACTGTTCGGGGATTTTTTCTAACAAGATTTCGCTGAGTTGTTTCGGTGAACCTAAATTAAACTTTCTTCCCGCAGCCTCATAGGTATTTTCTTCGAGTTTGGCTAATTTTATTTCTAGCTCTTGGGATAAGGTATTGAGATAAGCTGAATCAATGCGAATTCCGCAGTATTCCATTTCAGCTAAAACAGGTTCGAGGGGCTGTTCTACTTCCAGCAGCAATCGATGCAGAGAATTTTCAGATGGCGCATTTTTATCCGCTTTATCCAATTCGGCTCTAAGTTTACCTACTAATTGAAATGTAGTGTGAACATCCATGCCGCAGTAGCCAGCTACTTTCGGAATGCTGATGTCAGCAATTGTTTTGCCTTTAGGTACTAATTGATTGTAACTTTTGGGATTATGGCGTAAGTATTCCCTTAATGGTTCGCTGACACTGTGATTTTCTTCTGAATCGACTAAGTATTTCTTTGACAATTCGCTGAGACTGTGGCTGGTTTCTGGGTTGAGTACGTAACTGGCTAGCATGGTGTCGAAGACGACGGCGGCGAGTTTGATTCCTTGACAGCGCAATATTAGGCGATCGAATTTAGCATTTTGCAGCGCCTTGGGATAATTCTCGCTTTCCAAAATCGGACGCAAAGCATTTAAAACCGTGGCTTTGTCCAAGTTTGTGCCGGTTTTGTGTCCCGTGGGAATGTAAGCTAAATCTTGTTCTCCGGTTCCCCAACAGCAGCCAATTCCGACTAATTCGGCATCTCGCGGTTCTAAGGCGGTGGTTTCGGTATCCCACGCCACGGGCGAGGCTTTATCGGTGTGGGTTTGTAGGAGTTGGACTAATTCGTTTAACTGTTCGGTTGTTTGAATGATTCGCGGTTTAATTGGTAGTTGGTTTGCTTGTTGAGCGGCTAGGGTTTCTTTAAGACTGTAGAAAGCTAATGCTTCATCTTCAGATGAATTGATTGTGGGGTGGGCATCTTGCCCGCCCGAAGCAACAGGCAAGATGCCTGTTCCACTGTCTGAGGAATTGATTGTGGGGTGGGCATCTTGCCCGCCCGAAGCAACAGGCAAGATGCCTGTTCCACTGTCTGAGGAATTGATTGTGGGTTGGGCATCTTGCCCGCCCAAAGAAACAGGCAAGATGCCTGTTCCACTGTCCGCCAATGGCTCTTCTGTGCCGCCAAAACGCTTTTGAATTTGTTTGACTTTGGTTAAAAATGTTTTAAATTCTAACTTTTCCAGCATCGGAATCAATGCTGCTTCGTCAAAACCTTTAAGCTGACAATCTTCTAAGTTGATTTCTAAGGGAACTTCTTGAATAATTGTCGCCATGCGCTGAGAATGATAGGCAGCTTCTTTCCCTTCTTCCAACTTTTTCTTAGTTGCGCCTTTAATCTCGTCGATCGCAGCATAGATGCCGTCGAGGGAATTGTAAGCTTCCAACAATTGCAGGGCGGTTTTGTCGCCGATGCCTTTGACTCCGGGAATGTTGTCGGATTTGTCGCCGCAGAGGGCTTTGTAATCTATTACTTGTGCTGGTATAATTCCGAGTTTTTCTTTGACTGCTTCCGGGCCGTATTCTTGGGATTTGCCTTTGCCCGATCGCCTGAGTTCATCCGTGCTCAAGTACAATACGCTGATGTGTTTCTCGGTTTCTACTAATTGAAACAAATCTCGATCGCCCGTCAGGATTTTAACCGCATAACCCGCGGCGCTGGCTTTGTTCGCCAAAGTTCCCAAAACATCGTCGGCTTCGTAGCCCGGAGCAGTGACTGCTGGTAAATTGAGATAGCCCAGGAGTTCTTGCAGGTTTTTGAGATCGGGGATAAAATCTTCGGGGGTTTCGGCACGACCGGCTTTGTAGGTTTCGTCTGCTTCGTGGCGAAAAGTGGGCGTGGCGAGGTCAAAGGCGATCGCCATGTACTGGGGATCGTGGGCGGCCATAACTTCCAGCAGCGACTTGAGAAAGCCAAAACAGACGCTGGTGGGAATGCCTGTGGTAGTTCGCAAGCCTCCGTCTCGACTTTTGGCAAAGGCGAAGTAGGAACGAAAGGCCAGGGAGTGGCCGTCAACTAGGATGAAGGTGGGAGGTTGATTTTCCGACACTGACACAGATGGCGATCGCCCGAAACTATTTTTCCATTCTACCCAGTTGTCATACCTTTTTTAAAACCGAACGCAACGTTAAAAAAGCTCGAAACCCTTATATCATAACTACTTTCCAAATCTAAAATCTCAAATCCAAAATCTCAAATCTCAAATCGCTCGATCGGCTTAATGTGCAGCTTGGCTGAGAATGGTAGAAGATAGTGAACGAACCTGGCGGTCAACTGGGTACAGTTAGACCGCAGGCTTCTTTTTCCTTTTTTTCAAAGGCTTTTTATAGTGAGGTAGTTCCACCCCCACTTGACTAATATAGTATCAGAGTATTTCCTCTTCATCAAGGGGTGTACAAGAATAATTGTCGGCTTCCGTTCCTCCATCCGACGAGCCTTTCATCAAGCGCGGTAATTCATTCGGGGGTACTTCGCGCAGCAATTGAGATTCATCCCCCTCTGAATATACCCTTAGACTTCCCGGCTGGTAGTTAAGTACGATCGCAAATTTACCAGAAAGAATTAATTGAAAGTCTCTCGCTTTGAGGGAGAAATTAAAATCAGACTATTCATTACTCCAATCCTCGGAGTTAAGCGGTTGAGGTAGCTCTCAAACTGTCAACTGTCAACTGTCAACTGTTGAACAACACCAGCCGATCGAAGCTTATGGGTGACATTAATCGATGCTACGAAATCCTCGAAATAGAGCCTGGAACTTCCCCAGAAGAAATTAAGCGCGCTTACAGGGATTTAGCCTTTGTGTGGCATCCCGATCGGTTTGCACACAACGATCGCCTGCAACAAAAAGCCCAACAAAGATTAACAGAAATCAATCAAGCTTACGACGAGTTGGTGTTATTTCTCAGTCAGCCTCCACCTCCGGCGATCGACAAACCATCTCAGCAGCCACCGCAACCATCACCACCAGAAAAGCCGCCCGAAAAGCCGCTGAGAAGGCGATCGGCAAAATCAGCCCGCAAGCCCGGTTCCCAGCGCACTCAAAGCCGGCAAAAAAAAGCCGCATCCCACAAAATTTCCACTCCAAACAACCCGAAAAACAAGAAACGATTTACAACTCAAAATCGCCAAACGTGGGGGGGGAAAAAGCCATCGGGGCCCACCGTGGCGAGGGAAGCGCGGCCATCTCAAAAATATGCCTACCTTACCCCGAACCGGAAAAAAGAATTTCCGACTCCATACTCACAACCGCGGCTATCTCAAAAATATTCCATCTTCCCTTGGGGGCAGTTGGCGATCGCAGTTGGGAGTTACGCTGTGACAGGCTACATTTTGACGAAATTTGACGCCCCAATGTGGATGTTGACTTTAATCTGGGGTGCGGATTGGTTGTGGGCCGCGATTTTGCTGGCGGAGGGTTCGGCAACGCCTAGAGTGTGGCTGGCGGCGTTAGTTTTGGCTGGGACGGTGGGGGGGTCGATCGCCGGTTTTCAGGCGGGAGGAATCGCAACAGGGGCTGCTTGGGCGCTAGTTGGGGCTGGTTTGGGGGCGATCGCCAGTTCAGAGGCCCAGTCCCGGGCCGTGGCTGTAGTTTTGGCAGCAGCGGGAGTGCTGACAGTGGTGGGATTGATGGCTGGAACGGGTTCCGGTAATTGGCTGAAGGTGTTAGTGGAGGCGGTTTGTTGGGGGATTGTGGGCTTGATGTGCGGGCTGGCGGCGGAACTAGGCGTACATTCTGGTGGGCCCGTCGGGCTTGGAGGTGCGATCGGGCTCTTGATTGGTGCGTGGGCGGGGGCTTTGACTGGGCAGGGTTCGGGGGATTTCGCCCAAGCCTTGGCTATCGCGGGCTCTCAGGCTGTTTATGGGGCTTGGGCTGCGATCGGGATTGTTGCAGGAGTTGTGGCGCGGATGGTAGCTGGGGAAAGGTCGATCGGCAATGGCGGGCTTTACACATTTATCCTGTTAGTGGCTACTTCTGGTTTCGGGTTGTGGCTGGGAAATTGGCTGGTTGGGCGAATCTTTTAAATTAGTAAGTTGTCAGTTGGTAGGGGCCCGGCCTTGAGTGCCCGCCCTCTTAGTCATTAGTCATTAGTCATTGCGGAAAATTACCAGAAAGAATTGGTTAAAAGCCCCAACCCCGATCGGGAGAAATTAAAATTATACCAATTAAAAAAAAGCAACAGTATTCTTGTCCCCCCCTTTACAAGGGGGGGCTAGGGGGGGTCAAGCGTATTGCACAATTTTATAAAAATGGTATTAGACTATTCATTACTCCAATCCTCGGACTTAAAGGTAAAGATCGCTATCAAACAGTCAACAGTCAACAGTCAACTGTCAACTGTCAACTGTTGAACAATCCCCCATGCCCCATGCCCAATTCCCAATGCCTAAAAATTCCAGCACTTATCGCTTTTGAGCAGCACTTCAAACTCAGCCTTTGGCAAAGCCTGACTGAAAAAATGACCTTGAATTTCGTCGCAATCGTGTGCACACAAAAAAGAAAGTTCCCGCTGATTTTCTACCCCCTCAGCAATCACAGTCATATTCATGGAGTGCGCCATTTGAATAATCGCTATTGTAATCGCAGCATTTTGGCGATCGTCAGCAATATCGCGAATAAAACTCTTATCAATTTTGAGCGCATCAAACGGCAAGCGTTTCGGATAGCTCAAAGAAGAATATCCCGTGCCAAAATCATCAATTGCTATCCTAATCCCCATATCTCTCCACACAGTAAAAGCTTGAGCTGCTGCCGCTTCATCTTGCAAAACTAAACCTTCCGTCAATTCTAATTCCAGACATTTAGGATCTAGATGAGTTTCTCTTAATATCTGGCTGACTCTCTCGGTCAAATTTTTGCGATCGAACTGGCGGGCTGATACGTTGACTGCTACCCGCAGCGGAGGCAAACCCTCTGTTTGCCAAGCTTTAGTTTGCCTGCAAGCCGTCTCTAACACCCATTCGCCCAGCGGTGCAATCAAGCCCATCTCTTCAGCCATGGGAATAAATTCCGCAGGGGAAACTCTGCCCCTTTTTGGATGGTTCCAGCGCACCAAAGCTTCAGCACCAATAATTTTTCCGGTTTTAATTTCTATTTGTGGCTCATAGTAAACTTCAAATTCCGAGCGTTTTAAAGCATTACGCAGGCAAGTCTCTTGAGTAAATTTATTGATATAATTATTCGCAACTTTTGCCGTATAAAACTGATACTTGTTGCCACCTTTTTCCTGAGAATTGTACATAGCTGTATAAGCATTTTTTAGCAGCTCTTCTCCATCGTTGCCGTCGCCAGGAGACAAAGAAATGCCCATACTTGCCGTGACATAGAGTTCCGAGCCTTTGACAATCATAGCTTGGGCTACAATATCTAAAATGTTTCGAGCAATCTTGGCAGCATCCTGTTTTTCGGCAACTGGTTCGAGAACAATTGCAAATTCGGCAGATTCCAAACGAGCCACAATATTAATCTTCTCCGTGCAGTTGCTCAACCGCTCAGCAACTTTGCAAAGTACGTAGTCGCCGATATCGTGCCCCAAGGTACTGTTAATTCGGTTAATTCTATCTAAACTAAGAATGACAACGGGAATCATTTCGGGCAATTCTTTTTGCTTGTCTAATAGCAGATTTAGCTGCTCTCGTAACAGCGAACGATTTGGCAAGTTTGTCAAGCAGTCATGCTGATGTCGGTGGAGAGCTATTTGAATAGTTGTGTGCAAGTTTTTTTCTTCAAATGGTTTCACAATATAGCCGAAAGGTTTCGTTGCATTGACGCGCCGTAAAGTGTTTTCGTCCGCATAAGCTGTCAAATAAACTACCGGAATCTGAAAGCGCGATCGAATTTCTTCTGCTGCTGTAATTCCGTCGATTTCTCCTTGGAGGTTAACATCCATCAAAACTAAATCTGGTCTGAATTCGGCTGCGGATTCAATCGCTTCTTCTCCGGAATACACAATACCTGTTATGCTATACCCTCTAGATATTAAACTGTCGGAAATGTCTTCCGCAATGATGCTTTCGTCCTCAACTATCAGAATTTTTTTATTTGACATTAAGTTGTCTCCTTAAAGTGCTATTTTGCTTGGAAAATGTTATTTTAAAATTCGTGCCTGCCGTTTCTAACAGTTCTATTTTACCCCGAATTTGCTTGACCAAAGACCCGACCAGTCGCAAACCCAATGTTCGGGCATTTCGATAATCTAAGTCTGGAGGGAAACCAATTCCACTGTCGCTCACAGCTAGCACGCAAACCCGGTTATTATCTAAAGTAAAATCTATTTTTATTTTACCTTGAGTTTGTCCTGTAAAAGCATACTTGAGCGAGTTTGTCACAAGCTCGTTGATAATTAACCCGCAAGGAACTGCCGTATCAATATTCATAGAACACGGCGCAATATTTGTTTGCAACTTCACGCCTTCTGTATCAATTTCATAAGCTTGGAATAAATTGTGGGCAAGATTTTGGATGTATTCAGCAAAATCAATGTTTGACAAGTCTTTGGATTGATACAATTGTTCGTGCACCATGGCCATCGATCTGACTCGGTTTTGACTTTCTTTTAACATTTCACTAACGCGACTGTCTTGGATGTAGCGGGACTGAAGTTTGAGCAAACTCGAAATAACTTGAAGGTTGTTTTTGACGCGATGGTGAATTTCCTTGAGGAGGACTTCTTTTTCTGCGAGGGATGCTTTGATGCGATCTTCGTCGCGCTTGCGATCTGTAATGTCCCGCACTACTGCTTGAATTATTTTTCTACCGTTAATTTCCATTGCATTTAACAGCACTTCTGCGGGAAATTCTGAATCGTCTAGCCGTTTGTGCACCCAGTCAAAGCGACAGCTACCTGTTTGCATTGCTGCGGATATTTTTTGTGTTGCTAGACTGCACGAGTCTTGTCCGTTAGGCTGAAATTCCGGGGAGAATTCGCTAGGTTTCTTGCCGTAAAACTGTTCTTGATTGCTGCAACCAAAAATTGCTAGGGTGGCGAGGTTGCAGTCAAAAAAATTGTCTTCTTCGATCAGCATTACTGCGTCGCTGGTGGCTTCGTAAAGGCTCCGAAATTTGCATTCAGACTCTTGCAAAGAAACGATTAATTGGCTTTTTTGAGCTTCGGCGCGCTTGCGCTCGGTAATGTCTATTCCTACGGAAACTGCTGCGGTTCCTTGATGATATTTTTGAGCTACTATTAAATAATTGCAGGCTAAGCCGTTAATTTCTATATCTATTTCTTGGGAGGTTTGCTGACATGAACTGTGAAAAAAGTTTCGGATCAGTTGTCCAAAAGTTGAGCCTTTGTCGAGAAAGTTGATTTCTTCCCCGACAAAACTTTCAGGAGACCGTTTGAACGAGGTTGCTAAGTGCTGGTTGACTCCAATATACCGCAAATCTGAACTGACCCAAGAAATCAGTCCGGGCACGGCATCCAAGACGGCGCGAAGTTGGTCTGTAGCTTCTTGGAGTGCTTCTTCGGATCGCTTGCGATCGCTAATATCTGTCGCCGTTCCGCACAGGCCTAAAATAGCGCCGTTTTCAGCTTGGTTGACGATGCTGTTGACGCGCAGGTGGACGGCGGTACCGTCTTTGCGGATGTGTACTATTTCGTAAGGCAAATTAGGGGTTTGTGGCTGAAGGCTGGTTCTTGCTAAGAGTTGGGCAAATATTTCTATTTGTCTGGCTTTTTCTTCTTTAATCAAAAAATCTGCAAAGCGACGACCGATCATTTCTAGGGGTTCGTAACCGTAGATCCTTTTGGCGGCGGAATTGACAAAAGTCAAGATGCCTTGAATGTCGATCGACCAAATCAACTCTTGGGAGGTTTCTACGAGGTTGCGGTACTTTTTTTCGCTTTCGGCCAGTGCTGCATTCGAGACTGCCGTTTGCAGAGTAAGTTTGTCTTCTAATTCTTGATTTGAAAGAGAGAGAGTTGTCATGGCTCGCTCGCGCTCGGTAATATCAGTAGAAACACCGACAGCCCCGACAACTTCGCCGTTTGCGTCTTGCAGCGGTGCCGATCGAATTTCGTGAATAAAATGCCCCTGTTGGGCATTCCAAGTGCGATCGTTTCCCGCTAGTACCTGGGCAATATTTTCTAAGATATCTGGCTGGCTGTAAACTGCAAAAATCGACTGCCCGAGGGTCTCAGCCGGTTCGAGCCCCAAATTTTCCAATCCTTTGCCTGCTGCAAGGGTTAACCTGCCGTCTTTGTCGGTTGCCCACAGGAAAACTGGAGCACAACTGACAGCGGCGTGCAGGGTTTGGTTGTCTTGTTTCAGGCGATCGATTTCTGCCTGAAGCCGATCGCGCGTGTTGCCTAATTCTACCGTTAGTCGATCGGCTTTTTCCTGCCAACTGGCAGTAGTACCGCAGATTTCTGTGGCATTGCTGGAAGCATAGATGGATTGGTTGCAGTGTGACATGGTTACTCAGGGAAGCACTGTTATATTTAACCCCTGCCTATCTTTTAAGCATAAACTTTTTCAATCAAATATTACAGTTCGTTGCGATACTCATCTGAGGAAGATTCGATAATTTCAAGCTAGTGTCAAGGATTCATAAATCGTGGCTTGCCCGGTTGTGTGGCGACTATTCAGAAATTGACAACAAGCTGAATAATGGTTCCGAATCGATACTTTTACCCTAAGTATGTGTAGTAGTGCAAAAAGAAGTTTCGCAATCCTCGGCTTGCACAAGACCTAGAATTATAAAGTTATTATATTTGCTTGCGTATATTTACGCACCTAGGAATCGGAAATCGCGAATTTTGAAATATAACCACCGGGCCCGACGGTTAGGAAGTTCTCGCATTGCACTTGCCCCATGCCGTCGATTGTCGATTGCCCCTTCCCTCTTCGTCATTTCCTCTTGCTTTTTCCAAGGGCCACATCTGTGTTTTGCTTTTACACGGTGTTTTGGTGTGCGGGACACTCGCTATATGTATATCAGCTTTGGTGTGCCGGGACGCTCAGGGAAGAGTAACAAACGGTTTTTACTGTTCCCAGAGATGTTATATCGTTTCCGGTTGCATCGGAATTATTTAACCGCAGAGAACACAGAGAACACAGAGGGAGATAAGAGAGATGAATACAGGACGATGAAGGGCGGATTTGATATTGCCCTTCCTTCTGACTTCTGCGTTATTTCTTATTCCTTCTGCCTTCAATTAATTCCCCAAGATTTGATAGTTTTGTCTAAACTGCCGCTGATAATAGTTTCGCCATCGCTGCTAAAAGTAAGACAAGTAACAGAAGCTTGATGTCCGCCGAGAGTGTGAATTTGTTCGCCGGTGCGGGCATTCCATGATTTGAGATTACCATCGGCGCTAGCACTGACAACAGTGCGCCCGTCGGGACTAAAGACGATCGCATTTATCGAGTTAAAATGCCCTGCCAAAGTTATTGGACTATCCGGATGCGATAGCTGGCGCAGTTGAATGTTTCTGTCCCAGCCGCCAGCAGCCAAAGTCTGCCCGTCTCGACTGAAAGCTAGACAATTGGCATAACCTTTAATTGTTTGGGAGCATTCTCGGCTGCCGAGGTTCCAGATTTTAATGGTACCATCAGAACTGCTGCTAGCGCGAGAGTTGGTGCGATCGGGCTAAAAGCCAAACTCGCAATTCCTCCTTTATGAGCTCCCCAAGTTAAATGACTGCCAAAAGTACAAATTAACTTTCCGCTCTCTAAATCCCAAATTTTGATTGTAGTATCTGCCGAACCCGTGGCGATAACTCGACTGTCGGGACTGATGACAATTGCGGTAATTTCCCCTTCGTGTCCGAGGGAAGTATGCAGCAATTCTCCTCCCTGCCAAATTTCGATCGCGCGGTGTTTCGGAAGATTTCTGCTCCTGACAAAAACTTCGGTTTCTTGGCAAAGAACAAAAGTTTCTTGAGCGCGGGGATACTTGTCTACAGTATAGAGTATTTCTCCTGTCTCTAAATCGCAAATTCTAATTATTTTGCCGTGCAAACTCGCCGTGCGAGATCCTCCGGGACTAATCGCTACATTTGTCCCAGTTTTCACAGTGCGGGCGGACAAAAGGTTCTGTCCGTTGTCGCAAAACTGAATAAGCAACTCGCTGCACTTCGAGTGCGGGATCTAGCAGGGCTGCAATTGCTAAATTCAAACCGGCGTCTCCGTATTTAGGAGCATCTTTAACGGCGGCCATGCGCGGCTCGACACTAGGACTGTGCAAGCGCTGCTTGACTCCGGCGATGCCTCCCAAAACGGCGGCGGCGATCGGGATTTGACTTTGGCCGCCGAGGACGGCATCATATTCTTTGGGTTGGTTAGAATTGTCGGAAATCATACCATTTTAGATTTTAGATTTTAGATTTTAGATTGGGAAATTGGGGAATTGGTAATTAACTGGCGAGACACGAAAGTTGACAATCGGTAGAGCGATTTAAAACTTAAATTTTGGCAAGGGCATGACGCTGGGTACCAAGCTGCCAGAAACCGGGTTTAATTGCAGGCGCAAAAAAAGCAAAACCCGCAATATTTCGTAAATATCGGGTTAAATAGCGTAAGTCCTAACTTATTGACTGTTGCTATTTATGTTATTATAATCAAATCAGCGTTTCACACAAAAATCCGAAAGTGATATGTCACACTTCACAACGATCAAGGTTCAGATCAAAAACGGCGAACTGCTGCATCAAGTGTTGGAAGAGTTGGGTTATCAAGTAGAGTGCAATGTGCAGGTGCGGGGTTATCATGGCGAGAAAACTAATGCCGAGTACGTGATTCGGCAGTCGAACGGTTACGATTTGGGTTTTCGGCGCAGCGGAGAGGATTATGAATTGGTGGCGGATTTTTGGGGCGCTCGCATTAACCAGCAGGATTTTGTTAATTCAATCAGTCAGAAATACGCGCGCAAAAGTTTGATGGCGGCGGTGGAGTCTGAGGGTTTTAATGTGGAAGAAGAGGAAACTTTGGCGGATGGAACGGTGAGGGTTGTTGTGGGTAGATGGGTTTAAGAATCGCTCTTTCTGAACTCGTTTTTATATACTCAGGACTTACGCAGAATCGGATTCAAAATCAGATTTCTTCGTAAGTCTTAGTACCAAGAATAGAATTACCATGAAATGCGATCGCCCTGAACAACAAATTCAACAGAGTTGGGAAGCTAATGCTGACGCATGGACGCGGGCGATCGAGCAAAATTCGATCGAAAGTCGCCGCGCAGCAACGGATGAGGCTATTCTACAAGCTGTGCTGCGCTACGGGCATCGGCGAGTGCTGGATGTCGGATGCGGTGAAGGTTGGCTGGGGCGCGCCTTAGCAAAGCACGGTGTAGAGGTGGTTGGAGTTGATGCTTCCCGTGGTTTGATCGATCGCGCTCGTGAGAAAAGCAGCGGTTGTTTTCGGGCGATCGGCTACGATGAGATTATTGCCGATCCGCTGGTACTCGGTCAATCCTACGATGGGATTGTCTGCAATTTTTCGCTACTTGGTGAGGAAATTGGAGGTTTATTGCGATCGTTACGCCAAGCCACAGTCTCAGACGGACATTTGTTAATCCAGACAGTTCATCCATTCACAGCGTGTCAGCAACAGCCCTATGTTGACGGATGGAAAATCGAGACTTTCGACAATTTCGGCGGAGCTTTTCGAGAGCCGATGCCCTGGTATTTCCGCACAGTTAGTTCCTGGTTTCAACAAGTATCGAAATCCGGCTGGAGAGTGTGCGAATTCCAGGAACCGATACATCCACAGACGAAGATTCCTCTTTCCATGCTACTAATTTGTCAGTCACCAGACGATTGAAATCGCTTCTACAGGAACAACCAAGTCGGCGAAACGCGAGACTGAAGAGAGGTAATAGAAGGAGATTTGGTATGGGTGCATCTCAATGCAAGCAAATATGTTTGTAGGGGCGAAGCATGACCGCAGTCAATATAAAATTATAACTAATAACTTATATGCGGTCATGCTTCGCCCTCTTCAAAAGTGAGATGCACCCTTTGGTATAATGTGATGGCGAAGGTCGGTGATGTCGATCGATGCTATATAATTAGAGCAAACACGTAAACAAATATTACGAAAAAGAATTACTTACTCATGAAAATTGCCGAACTCAAGATAGCAGTAAAGCAACTTCCACAGAATGAACTCGCAGAGTTTTTTGAATGGCTTGAAGAGTTCCAAGAATCTCTTTGGGATCGGCAAATCGAAGAGGATTTGAAAGCAGGCAAATTTGACCCCTTGATTCGACAAGCAGAACAAGCATTTAGTGAAGGAAAGTGTAGGGAGATTTGAAGCATTTTACATGGAACCTAGTCAGTCACAATCCCCCCAAATCATTACGATTTACAAAGCACCTCAAAAACGCAAAGGTCAGAAATTACTGAAAGAGGGATTTCAACCAGTCGATTTTCCCTACAATCCTCCTTATGTCGATGGAAATTGCTATTTTGCCGGCCCCAACGATCGAAGTATTGCAGAAGAGTATAATCAAAGCTATAAAGAAGGGATACTGGAGGTTTCAATTGATAAGTCAAGTTATGAGCAGTATTTCCAGTCGCTGGAATATCGCTATGATGAGAAAGACGGTTAGGAGCGAATTGAGGTAATTGTACCTCAACGCTTGTTTGCCATACTCAACCAATTTCCACGAGTCCTCAAACCACAGTAAATATTATGGATAGTCAAAGCTGGGAACAAATTAAATTAAAGTACAGATTGGGGCAGTTTTTGCTGGGTCAAGTTGAATATCATGCTCCCTTTGGAGTGTTTGTTAATATTGGTGAAGATGGTGTCAAAGGTTTGATTAAAATTCCAGACTTTTTGGATGAGGGAGAGATGAGTGAAGAGATGTATCCTGAAATCGGTAGTGCGATCGGGGCTATTGTTGTCGGATATAACGAGGGTAATTGTGGTGAAGTATATCTTAGTGCGAAGCCTAGTGTTTTGCATGAAATTCTTGTGCCGCTGAGAAGTCGTCCGGTGCTGGTTTGAAATCATGGCGAAACTTTTATTGCAGGGATTTGCGATCGTTTCCGGCAAGCGCGCGAGAGTAAACAAGGCTATACTAATTGAAATGCTTGTATTATAGCTGTATTCAATTGCTGCATTTGCTGACTTCCTAACTCGCCCAATCGTCTCACTATTAATCTCTGTTCAAGGCTGACAATCCGAGTCACTCTAACTTTAGAAGATACTCTTAATCCCGTGCTAGAAAATTCGGGATATGAAGCATTTAAAGCAAATTCATCTAAACTTAGGCTAGTGACATTTTGCGAAGAAATGAAGCAGATAGTAATTTCATCTATAGTTGAACTTGCCCACAGGACTAAAGCCGGACGTAACTTTTTCTGACTCAAATCTGTAAAGGGAAATTCAGCTAAAACAATATCTCCTTTTTTTAGCTTCACTAAATTGGCTCTCCATCTTCAAGGGTGTAAATATCAGGTTCGTCGTGCAGGAATTGAAATGCTCCACCGGTTTGGGCTAACTGGGCTATTTCCGCAGTAGAAGGATAGGGGATGTTATTAAATAGTTTTGCTTTGATTAGCAATTGCTCTTCTTCAGAGAGTGTCTGGATGATTTGTACCAAGGATTCAATGAGTTTTGTGTTCATAGCTGAAAATATATGAGGATATTTTATTTTACTTCAACAAGGCAACCTTCGATTGCTTCACAAAGGTTTTGCAACAATTCCTCGAAGGTTTCTCCCTCAGTTGCACAGCCAGGAATAGCAGGAACTTCTGCCCAAAATCCGCCTTCTTCTGCTTCGTGGATGATAATTTTGATTGTCAATTTATTCTCCTAGTTTATTCTCAAAACTTACCTCTTTATTACTGTAGCAGACTTTACTCCTCCAAGTCCACCTGCTTCACCTGCTCTAAAGGTATATCTAGTGCTTCGGCAATTTGCTCGTCGCTCAAGCCAAACTGCCGTAATTTATCTATTGTTTCAATCTTAGTTTGATTTTTGGTTTCCTCCTGCAAGTCGGGAGTTTCCGGCTGACTTTGATCTGGGGTAGGAGTTGTTTGTTCGGAACCCATGTTTACACAGCCGATTATATTATTATTGCTATTAAAGCTTCGAGCACCCAAAGAAATATTTAGAGCACCTTGCCGTTCTACGACTGATTTAAGATTTTTTTTATCAACTTCTTCATCAAAGACATCAGATAACATTTGCAAAAGCTCGTAACCTACATCCTTAGCATGACCCGCTGAACAACCACAATTTTCTGCAATGTCATCATACTTTTGACGCTTCAGCGTTCCTTCAATAATTCCGCGCTGCAAGTCATTTAAATGTTTGCCTGTCTTGGCGTAGACAGCATCATCTATAAATTGAAGTATTTCTTGGAGGCGCATCATCCGGGATGTGGGAGGACATTGGTTATTATAGCCGATTTTATCCGTATTTTTCCGTCTTTTTCCGATTTAAAGCTTTACAGAATCTTTACAATAGTTCCGTCTTTTTCCGCTTTTTTCCGCTTTTAAATTTTGAGCGATGGGTTTAGAGTTATTTTATGATGTCTAAATTGAATAAATTACGACTATCTGTTTAAGCGTGTTAAATTTCACGTTCAATGATTTTGCATCTATTTAATATTCCCTAAAGCCTGAAATATTACATGACAATCATAGAAATCCAAGTATGAGAAAAAATCAAATATTATTAGCAATATGTACTATTTCATTGTTATTAATTACTTCTATTCAATCTTTTGCTCAGACATCTCATAAGATATCCGTTCCAGAAGATATTAAACCAAGTTCTGGTACTTATATGACACAACAAGCGCCCATCTTATCACTTACTCCATCACAGAATGTTTTAACACTCAATGATAGCAGTGCTGTGCAGCAAACAAAAAAAGAAACTGATTGGAGTGCCACAATCGCAACAGTAGTTTCTATGCTTGGTCTTGTTATATCTCTTGTTGTGGCTTATACATCGAATCTCAGACCAGCAAATATTCAGTTATGCTTTGGTAGACATCTCATATTTTTTCCTATTTTTATAGACATTCCAACTAATACTCAAACAATTAGAGGAGTAGGGTTCAATCTGCCGCTAACTTTCTACAATTGGAGTCCAAAGGGCGGAACTATTCAGCGGATTCGCTTAGTTATTGGGAGACAGAATCATACTGAAAAATTTTATGACATGACGTGGACTACATTTGTCAAAATTACAGAGGTCGGGAATTTTGTCAATGATAATTTAGCTCAACCAATTGCTGTAAAAGGCATTTCTTCCATAAATAAAGTAATTAGATTTGATTGGATTTCTGAAGGAAATAATTCTTTTGAGGTGCAAACTGGTAATTATGAGCTAAGGATTTATGGATGGACTAAAAACACAAAAAAGCCCAGCTTACAGTATAAAGCATCCTTGAGAATCGAAGATGAGCATTGTCAAACATTTAATAACTATGTAGCAGCTAATATAAGCCGACCTATTTGGCTATCATTGGATGAAAATGAACAGCCAAATCAGCTTCTATTAAGAAGTGGTATAGAGAGATTCTATGAATAGTAGATCTCTTTTTTATTAAGGAGTAGTTTAAATTATGACTGACAATAATAATTCAATTCGTAATGTCGGTGGAAGTGTTTACGGTGGAATGGTTATGGGAAATGTCTATCACCAGCATAGGGCTCTGGGTGAGAATGCCAGATCCGACAAGAACACTTTTGTGCAACGATCAGAACAGAAACATACTCTAGCAGAAGCTGCTGCTCAGATTCAACAACTTGTCAAGCAGTTGGAACAAACTAATCCAACCGCTACAGAGCCTGAAAAAATTGCTTACGTTAACGATGAAACTACCCCCAGTTTCAAGCGTCTTGCGGTTGGTGCATTGCAGGCTGGTGGTGAAGCTGCGATCGAAGAGTTTTTAGACAATCCTTATGTCAATGTCGGGAAGGCGATCGTTAAAGGTTGGATGAAACCAGAATAGATTGTGGTGTGCGAAGTGCGATCGCCCTTACTCAAAAAAACAAAGGGCGATCGCCTTTATTATTCGTCGCTCATCACCCTCGAATCACGTTGACGACAAACCTTTTCCTACAATCTCTCGGATTTCTGTAACAAATTCTGCTGGAGTTTGAATCATTAACCCGCTTTGTGCAGCAACTTCGGACGTAAAATCTTTGGTATTTAAGCTCAACAGGCGATCGACATTTGCCAGAACAGCCGCTGCTAAAATCGGGGTATCTTTAGCTTCAATAATAGCCGCCCACCGCGATGATTCTTCGAGGGATGGATCAGGTTGAATTTCGGGGTTGATAGTAGCTAGCAACTCTGTAAAAATTGGCAGAGATGCAGGTATTTTTTTGCGTATATTCCGATCGCATTCCTTCAAAACTTGGTCAGATATAACCAACTTTAAAAGACCTATTTCAGCCATTGTCAGCACAGCACGACTAGCTCCCGTTCGCGATCCGCATCCGGCAATTAACACGCTGGAGTCTGCAAATATCCTACGCATCAAGACTGTTTCTCCTGCCAAATCGCCTCTCTCTCCGCTTCTAAACCCGCCAATAAATCAGTCAAACCCACATTTTCATTTTCCATAATCGTTGCAATCCGATCGATTAGTTGGGGAACTTGAGGTTGTTTGGGAGCAAGCACAATCAAATTACCTATTTGGAGTAGCACCAGCATATCTCCCCGATCGACCTTGAGAGCATCTTGTAATAACTGGGGAATGGTAATTTCCCCTCCCTGTCCCAGAACAATAGGGAATTGTTGAATCTCTACATCCGTTTCTTGTGAAGTTATTGTCACGACTTTAACCTCAGCCTTTAGTGTTAAGTTTCTAAGACTCTTTATTATAGCAATTTTTGGGCATTTTTTGTCAAACTCCCCTAGAAGTTGCAATTACTACGTTGACCTGCTACCGTTAACATAGACGCATCGTAGGAAAACAACCGATGACACTAACAGAATTACTCCCTACCATTAGACAACTATCTGCGATCGACAAACGAGAGTTAATCCGCATTCTAATGGCGGAAGAGGATATCAGTGACGAACAGGTGTGGAAGGCTCAATTTGAAGCTACAACAGACGCTCAGTGGGATAGTCTAGCTGAGATAGTACGTCAGGAAATCGCTGCTGGTGACATTATTTTTAGCGATCGCTAAGCCACTCCAAAGCCCGTGTACTCGCGCACATAGGTTGCTTGAAATCCCAAGATAATATCCTCCTTTGCCACACCCATTGCCACCAACTCGTGCGCCACTCGCATCTCCGTTGTATTCTGCTGCAACCAAATCTTGCCATCCTTAATATCTAAATGCAGCACGCATCCATACACCCGCCGATGTCCATCCCAACCAACATTCGTCACTTGATAATGATCCCGCTGCGTATCAAAAATTATTTGCGATTCGATCGCACCATTGGAGATCGGAGTTGCCACATATTCAGTCAATAATGCTTGAATCGACTGACGATAATGCTCTAGCTTATCCATTGTACAATCACCTCATTCACTGGATCGTAGACAATGCGGTTAACTTGATGCCGCTCTACCGAAATTTGCAAAAACTCCCGCTGAAAAAAAGCTTCGTGCACCGCAACAGGAACTGCTAAATAAAGCTTGCGATCGGGTTCCTTAAGTTCTAATGCAAGCCGATAATTCAGAAACTGTCCTAATGCCGCATGATAATCCGTAATCGGGGAGTCACCCAAAAATGTTTTAATTTCAACGGCGATTTTTTCTCCTGCCCGTTGTGCTGCGAGTAAACGCTCTGCACCCAAATCAATCTCAAACTTTGCTCAACCGGTTTCTAGCCTCAGCGGATCGTCGGTAATCACCCAATTTTCCTTCTGAAGGGCAAGCTTAACGGCTTCATGAAAGCGATCGCGTGCTGCCATTGTTCCCTTTTGTAACTTTTAACTTTATTGTACTTCCAATCGCATCTATCTGGAAAAGCCCGATCGCCCTTCTGACTCTCAAGAGTGAGGATAGCTCATTATCTTCTCCTACGGGCGATCGCACCCGTCAAGTTCGTAGGCACAAGCTAAGGAAGTAGCCATCGCACCGATGATACAATCGAGACAGCCGTCGCGATTCCCGTTTCCCACCATGACATTCATCAACCCCAAAACCGATTACGCCTTCAAAAAAATCTTCGGTTCTTCAGATAACAAAGGCATACTCATCAGCTTTCTCAACGCCATGATTTACGATGGCAATCCTACCATAGAAGACTTAGAAATTATTAATCCCAATTTGCCCCCAAAAATCACAGGGTTAAAAGATACTTACTTAGATGTGAAAGCCCGACTTGCCGATGGTACTCTCGTCATTATTGAAATGCAGGTATTAAATGTAGAGTTTTTCGGAAAGAGAGTTTTATACAACGCTGCAAAAACCTATGTTTCTCAATTACAGAAAGGACAAGGCTACGGAATGCTGCAACCTGTGATTGCACTGACACTGACTGATTTTGAGATGTTTGAAAATAGCGATCGGGTAATTTCTAGATTTGTTTACAAAGAAGAAACGACTAATCTGAGATATACCGATAATAACATGAAGCTAGTGTTTGTCGAACTCCCGAAATTTACCAAAGATTTGTCACAGTTAGAAACCCTGGTGGATAAATGGATTTATTTCATAAAATATGCTAATACGCTGACACAAATCCCAGAAACAATGGATGTCATTCCAGAGATTCATCAAGCCTTTGATATAGCAAATCAAGTTAATTTAAATCCTGACGAGCTGGACGCTATCGAACGGCAAGAAATGTTTATTTATGACCAACAAGGAGTTATAATCTATGCTGAAAAACAAGCTCGAAAAGAAGCTAAAAAAGAAGCAACACTCGCGATCGCACGGCAGTTACTCGATCGCCTAGATGACGCAACCATAGCCCAAATAACCGGACTCAGCGTTCAGGATGTGCAGAATTTGCGATCGGAAGTTTGATGCGTCGAAAACCAGACATGACATTGTTCCCGTCCAATCTCTTAGTCCGCGCAGGCGGACTTCGTTTGTGTAGAAGCGGTTTCAACCGCCGAATAATAAACTACCTCAAAAACAACTTATAAGCCGGATTCTGACTCTCATCCCCATACTGATAGCCCAGCGTATCCAAAAAAGCCTGCCACTCCTTCATCTCATCTGGTGGTACCTGAATTCCCACCACAATTCGCCCGTAATCTGCGCCGTTATTCCGATAGTGAAAAACGCTGATATTCCAATTAGGACTCATCGAACCCACAAACTTCATCAACGCACCCGGACGTTCGGGAAATTCAAAGCGATAAAATAACTCATGATCCGCCAGCATCGAACGGCCACCCACCATATGTCGCAAGTGCAATTTCGTTAATTCATCATCAGTTAAATCCAAAGTTTTAAAGCCGCAATCTTCAAAACTCGCTGCTATTTTTACCGCATCGGCACGATTTTGAATTTGGACGCCGATAAAAATATGCGCTGCTTTTTCATCCGCAATTCGATAGCTAAATTCAGTTAGATTGCGCTTACCCAAACATTCGCAAAACCTGCGGAGACTTCCCGGTTGTTCGGGAATTGTGACTGCAAAAATCGCTTCCCGACGTTCGCCAAACTCTGCCCTTTCTGCTACAAAACGCAGGCGATCGAAATTCATGTTCGCGCCGCAAGCAACCGCAATTAATGTTTCTCCTGCGACTTGTTCCCGTTCCACATAAGCCTTCGCACCTGCGATCGCCAAAGCGCCAGCAGGTTCTAAGATCGATCGCGTATCCTCAAAAACATCCTTAATCGCCGCACAAATATCATCCGTATCCACCAAAATAATCTCATCCACATACTCCTGACAAAGCCGAAAAGTTTCCTCGCCAACTTCCCGCACCGCCACGCCGTCAGCAAATAAACCCACCTGCGACAACCGCACCCGTTTACCCGCTTTCAGCGATTGATTCATCGCGTCGGAATCCACCGGTTCCACACCAATAATCTTAATTTCCGGGCGCAATCGCTTGATATAAGCTGCAATTCCCGAAATCAATCCACCGCCACCAATTGCTACAAAAATCGCGTGAATCGGTTTTTGATGTTGTCGCAGAATTTCCATGCCGATCGTACCCTGTCCCGCAATCACGTGCGGATCGTCAAAAGGGTGAATAAAAGTCATGCCTTTTTCGACCTCTAATTGGCGCGCAAAAGCGTAGGCATCGTCGTAGGTATCCCCATGCAAAATCACCTCTCCACCGCGCGCTATCACCGCATTTACCTTCACCTGCGGCGTCGTTACGGGCATGACGATAATCGCGCGAGTTCCCAGGTGGCGGGCGGCGAGGGCGACTCCTTGGGCGTGATTGCCGGCGGAAGCTGCGATCGCACCTTGTGCTAGCAAATCCGGCGACAGTTGCGCCATTTTGTTGTACGCGCCCCGCAGTTTGAAGGAAAAGACAGACTGCATATCTTCGCGTTTCAGCAGCAGTTTATTGTTGAGCCGCGTTGATAGATTGGGGGCTACTTCTAGGGGGGATTCTTGAGCAACATCGTAGACGCGGGCGGTGAGGATTTGTACGAGGTAATCGCAAAGCATGGGGTTAGCAGGTTTGTAGGTGCCGGATGGTGGGATAATTGTAGTGTATTTGTGTTAGTGTTTTGCGGGAATTGGCGATCGGACTTCGTGGAATTGGCGATCGCGCGATCGAGCGAACAGATTTAGTTTACTAATAATTTGATTGCGAATTAAAAGGTTGACGTGCAAAAAGTGCGATCGCCCTCAAACCGAAAAAAGAGCGATCGCTCGGCAATGATATAAATGAGATTTAGTCCTGATAATTGCCATCTCCCCAAACCTAATCTGGACGTGCAAAACCCGTTCGAGGGTCACTAATAAACAAACCCAAAACCAGCGAGTCCATCACCGTATCCCAGACAGGAGTCAAACGTTCAGCATCATCAACCCAGTAATCAAAAGTAATCAAACACTGAACATTAGAACCCAATCCGATACAGATTCTCGAATAAGCTTCCCGCTGCTCTGGAGGGTCGATAAACTTAAATTCAGTCCAAACAACCCGAGCAGTTTGTCGCTTCAATTGGATAATATCCCCAGGATCGATCGGATTTCTGGTATCATCTTCAACTATTTTCTGTAATAGCGGCACCAGCGGAAATTCTCCCCAATTACCAGGAGGTAACAAATTAAACGAAACCTCCAAACAACAATCATCATCCGGCGGTTTCTTATCCGTAAACCGGAACGACTTTGTATCCGGTTCAAAATGCCAATCTTGGGGGACATCAAAGCGGACTGCACCTCTTCCAGCGACAAAGATGCGAGTTCCAGGCTTAGATTTCCAATTGTGGTCTTCTTTGAGCTCTAGAGTTTCCTTGAGCCATTCTTGCTTTTTGCGCTTAGACATAAACAGAACACCAAATTACTGCTAATGTATAGTTTGAGACTTGGCAAACACATTTTAACTCTATTTGGCTCCCCCTTTGCTCAAATATCACAATCCTTACAAAAATTATAAATCCATCTCTTCTCTCTCCGCGTTCTCTGCGCCTCTGCGTTAAAAAAATCTTTCACAAATTCCTAATTTTTATTTTTAACTTGAGGAATCACATATCTAATACCGCCTTTATTTCCATCCGCATCGCCCCTGTAGCGGGGGATAACATGAATCGCAGCGTGACTGCGACTTTGACCCGCATCTTTATTAATATTGATACCCACATTAAAACCATCAGGATGAAAATCTTTAATTAACATCTCTTGCACCTTATTCGCCATAAACCAGCAAGCCGATTGCTCTCGAAACGGCAATTCAAAATAATTTGCAGTGTGACGTTTTGGAACAATTAAAACATGACCTTTGCTAGCGGGATAACCGTCAAATATTGCATAGGCTGTCGCTGATTCTGTGACTAAAGTTAAGTTTTTGTACGGATTGCAGAATATGCAGTTATTCGTGGAATTTCTTTGATGGTTGTAATGCACGTATTCGTAGATTTCGCAAGACTCATTTAAGAGAGACGACTTAAAAGGAAGTTTGACAATGCACTGATAGGTAGGTTTTTTGTGGACGTAGTGTTCTCGAAAACCTTCTTTTTTGATATCCCTTCTCACGGCAAAATATGCTTTACCTCCGGGTTTTAACAGGTGTGAGACTTCCATCAGCACATTCGCTTGTTCTTCGGGAAACAAGACATTTAAAACATAAAAGCAAATGATAGTGTCGAATTTATGTTCGGGAAATTCAGGAAAATAATAAGAGTCGTAACCTGCAATATCAAAGCCTTTTTGCTGCAACAATTTAACATCGCTACCGAAGCCGCACCCAAAATCTAAAACTTTACCTTGAAGCAAGTTTTGCTCTAATAAAATTTTTGCCGGGAATGACAGGTAAACTCTTTCAATTGCTGTGAGGTGGCTGAATTTATTTTGTTGCTTCTTCATGGCAGCATAAACTTGATTTAAATCGATATTCTTCAGTCCGCGGAAGCGGACTTTGTTTGTGTAGAAGCGATTTCAATCGCCGAATCTTATCTTAATAACAATTGTACCATTATTGCAGTTTGGCGATCGCCCCTTTGGCCACCAAAACCTTACCAGTCACCAAATCCCTCACCGTAGCCAACAACACCCGCTTCTCATCCACCTCAAAACTCACCGAAACGCGATCGATCCCCAAAACTCCCGGCGGATTCAAATGCGCCACACAAACCTGCTGGTGGTGGCTTTCCAAAGAACGAAAATCGCTGTGTTTGTTGAGCAAACTGCTCGTCATTTGCCCTTTTTCGTTAAAAGTAACCTCCGCTTGCGACACCTCCGCAACTTCTCCAATATCTAACCTAATTTCCCTTTGACCTTCAATGGCAACTTGCAGCGTCAACTCTTCGGAACTTTCACAAGGATACTTCATTTCTTTGCTAAAAATCGGCGAATAAGTATAAGCTTTAGCATAAGGTTCCCAGAGTCGAATTGCATAGCTGTGGCGCAAATAATCGTCAACACTCGCCAATTGTGTCAAGGCTAAAGCGCCGTGGGCTACAGCTTCAAAAGGCTTATCTGTTTTGACTTTTTGTCGCCCAAAATAGGAAACCACTAAATTAGATACAGCCGGAATCATAGAAGTTCCTCCTACCAGCAAAACCTGTTCGATATCTGCTTTACCGATACCTTTTCCCAGCGCAATGCTCAACACTTCATCTAAAGCTTCCCGCAACTGTTCCAACAACTGCCTAGATTCCAGGATTTCTTCAAGCTGATCTCGGTTTAGCACCAAGTCATAGGACATAAAATTCTCATCGTCAAACCAACTTTCCTTCGCCTCATTAACTTGAGAAACTTGAATCTTTAACTTTTCCGCTATCTCCAATAAATTTTGCCAGCCCACGCCACCAACTTCGGCCCGCGACGAACCAATTTGCCGCAAATAATCTTCAACAATCCAGATGTCAATATCTTCACCGCCGACATAAGCATCGGATTTTGCCAAAACTTCGGCGCGCACCCCCCCCAGCCCCCCCTTGCTAAGGGGGGGAGCAAGATTTGTCCCCCCCTTGCTAAGGGGGGGAGCAAGATTTGTCTCCCCTTTACTAAGGGGGGGAGCAAGATTTGTCCCCCCCTTGCTAAGGGGGGGAGCAAGATTTGTCTCCCCTTTGCTAAGGGGGGGAGCAAGATTTGTCTCCCCTTTGCTAAGGGAAGGATCGAAATTTCTCCCCCCCTTTATAAGGGGGGGTAAGGGGGGGGTAACAGCAGTGCGAACCAAACTTAAGTCTAAAGTACCGCCGCCAAAATCGACTACTAAAACCAAAGAACCGGGGCGTTGTACGGCATATCCCAGAGCCGCGGCGGTGGATTCATCTATTAGCTGAACTTCCTCAACTCCGAGAGATTCTGCTAAGTCGCGAAACCAATCAAGATATCGCTCAAATGCTCCGACTGGTACTGTAAAAATTAATTTATCTGGTTGTATGTTTTGCTGATATAATTGTTTCCATATAGTTCTGATAAATTGTTCAGCTACTGATTCCGGCGTGTAGCTTTCACCGTCTATATTGCGGGCCGGGGGCTGATAATCGGCAGCCAAGTCGCGTTTAAAAGCTTTGAAAAAGCGATCGGGCTGGGATTGTCCTAAACGCTGCGATCGCACTTTTTCTCCCAATACCAACTCTCCCGCATTTTTCACAAACACTAAAGTCGGAACTACAGGTATTTCTAGGGCATCTGGGTTCGATTTTTTGGTCTTAAAAATGCGGGACATTTCGCCAAATCTCAAAGTTTCTGGTGTTTGCGTATCCGGGTTGAGAATGCAAACAACCGTGTTGCTGGTACCGAAGTCTATTGCAACTGTAGTCATGTCTATTTTAGATTTTCAATTTAATTTGTTATTCCCGGTGGAAGGCTGCGACTAACTTTAGCTGGAGCAAGAATTTGCTCTCCATCTCGATAGCCGACAAACCGAATATAAACTAACTCTCCTTCTGTTATATCTTCAACATCCGGCTGGTGCAACTGCGGATTGTAAGTCACTTGTTCCCAAGCTGAACCAATTGTTTCAAAATCCCAACTTGACAAGAGATTTTCTAGGGGCGTAAACAAAGCCGAGAGATTTTTGGCGGGCATATTCGGCTTGGCTTCTGCCATTTTGCGGGCGCTGGGATAGTTGGTTAACAAAGTTTGCAACTGTTCAAAGGTGGCGCGGCGAAAATCGGTAGTTAGTTGAGTTTTTTGTTGCTGCAATTCTTCGCGCAGCCGGAAACACTGCTGTTTCAATTCTTCGATTTCGCTGGGATTCGTGGTGATTGCAGCCGATACGGGCAGTGCGCTTAAAGTGCGATCGAATTCCTGGAAATTCAAATTTAGCACAGTTGCCAGCCGCCGCAGTTGGTCTAGCGTGAGTTTTCCCACGTCTCCCTGTCGCACTAAGCGCACCCCGAAGCGACTTAAGCCTGCTTTTTCGCCTAAGTCTTGCCAATCGACGATATCTAGCTGATTCATGCGTTCCCGGAGGATTGTATCGTACTTAAAGTCGATCGCATCTCCGGCCTCGGATGCAGCATAAAGGTACACTAAAATTAGAAAAATGCCCCCGACAGCTAGCGCGATACCGAAGGCAGGCCCTGTTGTTATATCAACTGTTGCACCGAGGAGATAGAACATTGTTAATTTTTCTAAACTTGTTTTAAAGTCTGAGTTTGTTCGGCGGTCAAATTTTCTTCGCCTTCATAGTATTCTGGCAACAACTCTTGAGATTCTACTTGGCCCAGGGCTTTTTCAACTCCGGCAGTGGTTTCGGTGCAACTCGAACCGGTGGCGTTGAGGACGGTTTCAGTAATTTTGCCGTCTTTGCCGATGCGGTATTCTATTTGGCGGTACTCTGCCATAGTTCCTCTTGGTTTAATGCTTGACGGTTGAGTTTTGACTGTTGAGTTATATTATAGATTCTGTTTACCGATTATTCAAATGAATTTTTGTAGCGACAATGCAACCGGGGTTTCGCCGGAAATTATGGCAGCGATTGCAGCGGCTAATTGCGGTGCTGCGATGTCTTACGGAGATGATGAATATACGCAGCGTTTGCAAGTTAAATTCTCGGATTTGTTCGAGACATCGGTGACGGTTTTTCCTGTAGCCACCGGTTCTGCTGCTAATGCTTTGGCCCTGGCGGTGATGACTCCTGCTTACGGGGCTGTTTACTGTCACGCCCAATCTCATATTAATCTGGATGAATGCGGCGCGCCGGAGTTTTTTACGGGCGGTGCAAAGTTAGTGACAGTAACAGGAAATCATGCTAAGATAGAGGCAGAGACTTTAGGTGAAATAGTCGATCGCGCTGGTGCAGGAGTAGTCCACCACGTACAGCCCGCCGCCGTCAGCATCACGCAAGCCACAGAAGCCGGCACAGTATACCATCCAGCGGAAATTGCCCAGATTTCGGAAGTTGTGCGCCACCACAATTTGCACCTACATATGGATGGAGCTCGCTTTGCTAACGCTGTGGCGATTTTGGGCTGTGCTCCTGCGGATATCACTTGGCGCGCAGGCGTGGATATTCTCTCATTTGGAGCGACAAAAAACGGCGCGATGGCTGCGGAAGCTGTGGTATTTTTCGATCAAGAATTAGCAAAGACTTTCCCATTTTACCGCAAGCGCAGCGGGCATCTGTTCTCAAAGATGCGGTTTTTGTCGGCGCAGTTGGAAGCATATATAACGGATGATTTGTGGCTAAAAAATGCGACTCACGCCAATAAGATGGCAGCTAAATTAGCCGAAGGTTTGGCCGGAGTTGAGAAAGTCAAGTTTTGCCATCCCGTCGAAGCTAACGAGATTTTTGTGCAGCTTCCCGAATCTGTAATTGCAGCGGTTTTAGCTGAGGGTTTTCTGTTTTATCGGTGGGATAACTCTACTATTAGACTGGTAACAGCTTTTAATACTAAAGAAGAAGATGTTAATGCTTTCGTGGAAGCTGTTAAACGCTATTCTGTATAAATTTTAAATTGTAAGAGCGGGTTTATTGAACCTTTTCGTGATGATAAATCTTTCTGTGAATACGCCCTTACAGATTTTTATAATTCGGTAGGGGCGGGTTCGCAAACATCTTTAATACCCACAAAAAATTTAGGTAAACCCGCCCCCACACAACCAATAACCCACATCAACGTTAATTTGTATCAAATACTAAAAATGTAGATTTAGATTTATCGTTGGGTGGGGGCGGGTTTTTGAGATTGTTGTTTGTTGGATGAGATTTTTGGCGAACCCGCCCCTACGGTTTGATGCAGAAAATGTAGATGTAAATTTACCGCTGGGTGGGGCAGGTTTTTGAGATTTTCGGTTTTTGGCTGGGATTTTTGGTGAAGTAGACGCCTAGAGTTTAATCGATTCATGAATAGGTTCTGCAACTGCTGCTAATTCGGGTTCCTCTGCTTCGAGGTGCGCTTCCAAAAGCGCCAGATTTCTCATGTTTGACTTATAAAAAGCATCGAAAATATCTCCGACTAAAGGCACTGAGCCAATAACAGCTTCCAAACTAATATTGTAAATCATTTTGCCTAGAGTTTTCGGGGGGAGATTGAATTGAGTTGCTAAGTAAATTAGGTAAGCAGAAAACGCAGTATCTACTATATCCCCAGCACCGGGAACTAAACCGATAATGGGATCTAAACCAATGCGAAATTTAGTACCGGGGATGCCAATGGCGGTATCCATCAGGCGGCTGAGTTTGCGGATGCGGTTGAGAGTGGCAAGACGCTCTATTTTGTTCATATTATTATTGTTGGACTAGCTGGAAAAATTGCCATCAGTCGGAAGACGGAAAAAATATCGCCCTGACAGGTTCGTAGTGAGGACTTCAGTCCTCTTCAAATCAGAGAGGACTGAAGTCCTCACTACGAACTTTATAACAGGTTCGTAGTGAGGACTTCAGTCCTCTTCAAATCAGAGAGGACTGAAGTCCTCACTACAAACTTTATAAGGGTTATTTTATGATATAGTCGGCGACGATCGCAAATTGGGAATTAGCTACGCTTCAATAAACTTAACTATAGTTAAGATGCTTAATTCCCCATTCGTGCATCGAATCAATAATCGGTTTAAGACTTTCGCCCAAAGGTGTGAGCGAATATTCAACTTTCGGCGGAACTTGCAGGTAAATTTCCCGATGAACAATCCCATCTGACTCCATCTCCCGCAACTGCTGCGTCAGCATCTTCTGAGTAATGCCGTTGACAGCTCGTTGCAGCTCATTAAAACGCTTCACTCCTTGAAATAGCTCCCGCAGAATTAAGACTTTCCAGCGCCCGCCAATCACCTCTAAAGTTCTTTCTACCGGGCAATTTGCGCGCTCAATAGTTCCTGCTTTAGCTTGCATAGTATCTTTTTGGTAACTACCGCACTTTTAAGTGCGTACTTCCCATAATAGCTTGACTTGGTTTAAAGTAAAAACATCCGATCAATACCCGAAGTCATTGCCAAATCTAAAATCTAAAATCGAAGGAGGATTGAGAAAATGATTGCAGTCAGAAAAAGTGAAGCAAGAGGACACGCTAATCATGGTTGGCTGGACAGTTACCACACATTTTCTTTTGCCAATTATTACGATCGCAATTATATGAATTTTCGGTCGTTGCGGGTAATCAATGAGGATGTCGTTAACCCCGGCAAAGGTTTCGGCACTCACGGGCACAGCGACATGGAAATCATTACCTATGTACTGGAAGGAGCGTTAGAACACAAAGACAGTTTAGGTACCGGCGCAGTAATCAAACCCGGTGAAGTACAGCGGATGAGTGCAGGTACGGGCATCCAACACAGCGAGTTCAATCCCTCGCAAACTGACCGAGTTCATTTGCTGCAAATCTGGCTGTTGCCCGATACCAATGGCTTAGAGCCGAGTTACGAACAGCGGGATTTTCCCCTAACAGAAAGGCGCGGGAAACTGCGCTTAGTTGCGGCGCGAGATGCGAGAGATGGTGCAGTAAAAGTGCATCAAGATGTCGATTTGTATGCAGCAGTTTTGGATAAAAACTCCCGGGTTTCTCATGTTTTGCAGCCAAATCGCCATGCTTGGATACAAGTTGCTCGCGGTGCTGTTTTGCTCAACGGCTTGACTTTAGAAAAGGGTGACGGTGCGGCGGTTAGTGATGAGGCTGAGTTGGTTATTGAAGCGGCAGAAGATGCGGAGTTTTTGCTGTTCGATCTCGCATAAAATTTAAGGCGAAATCCCCGAATTATTAGAAAAATCGGGGATTTGAGCCACTCGGCGGTTCAAACCGATCCTACACAAACAAAGTCCCTCTCTAAGAGACTAAGAAATTAATTAGCCATCCAAGATTTTGTCCCAAAAATACCTGCGATAAGTTCGGGAATGCCAAAATCAACATCTAAGCTTTCCCAGTGTACGCTGCTACCGGAAGGAGGTAGCCAAAGATCAGCAAGTTGTTCTGGTGAAGCACTTTCTAAGCCTTGTGCAAGCCTCGGAGGAAAACAGAAAATAGCACCGTTTTTGAGTTTGATAACAATTAAATCTTCCGACTGATTGTAATGCACGGATTCGGCACGCGGCTTTATAGCCTCAGCGGTTTTCCATGTTTGCTTGGCTTGGGCTATTCGATCTCGGAGATTTTCCTCTGTTAACTCTTTGTTCCAGTTTCTATATACCATTATAAGTCAAGTTGTAGGGTGCGTCAGTACGAAGTTGAGAGGCTTGTTTGAAATTGCATAAACTGACGCACCTGCTAGCTGTAAGGTGCGTCAGTTCTTAAACTCTCAATTATCCACTAAAAACTCTAACTGACGCACCCTACTAACCTTACATTCTCATTTTGTGTAAAAATATGTTACAAAGCGGAAAACCCATCCGTCCGTTGATAGTTGTAGGGTGCGTCAGTACGAAGTTGAGAGGCTTGTTTGAAATTGCATAAACTGACGCACCCCCTAGCTGTAAGGTGCGTCAGTTCTTAAACTCTCAATTATCCACTAAAAACTCTAGCTGACGCACCCTACTAACCCTTACTTGCAAACACCCTTCCATTCCCAACCACCAACGCGCCACAAACCGGAAAACTAATCCGTCTGTTGATATGTGGGTATGTTAAATTGACACAATCATGAACTACAGCAGAACAATTCCGGCTATTTTGAGTGCTTCGATCGCCCTAAGCACGATCGCCCTCATCCCACTCACCTCACCTCCAATCGCCCTAGCCTTAACCGCCGACGCAGTTAAAACCGTCGCCAAACAAATCACGGTACGGATCCAAGGCACAAAAGGCGGTTCCGGAGTAATTTTAGAAAAACAAGGTAGCACGTACTATATACTCACCAACTGGCACGTAGTCGATAAACCTGGCGATTACGAGGTTGTAACTCCCGACGGTCAAGCTCACTCTGTATCATACGGCCTGGTGCGGCGAATGCCCGGTGCGGATATCGCGATCGTCCCCATCAGCAGCCCTCAAAGCTACCCCCTCGCTCAATTAGCTAATTCCCCAGCAACTCCCGGAAAAAAGGCCTATGTGGCTGGCTGGCCAATATCCGGCGGTTCCCTGAGACAACCGATTTTCATCGCTACCGAAGGTCAATTTACCGGCCGCCAAACTCCATTAAATGGCTATACTTTGGTATACAACAACTTAGTTAGGGCGGGAATGAGCGGCGGCCCAGTGCTTGACGATGCGGGAAAAGTTGTCGCAATTAACGGCATTGTCAGGTTAGAGGACAATTCGGATAAAATCGTGGCAGCGGGAGTAGAAATCAGTAATATCATGAAATGGCGATCGACTATTTCGCTACCAGTCCTTCCCCAATCGCCAACAGCCGCAAATCCGAAAACTCCTGTCAATAATCCGCCTCAGAAGCCCGGAAGTGCGATCGCCTTTGCAGCCACAAATACCCTCAAAGGGCCTTCAGAAGTTGTCAGTTCCCTTGCTCTAGCTTCCACTGCTTTTACCACAGGAAATAGTAACGGCACAATCTCTGTTTGGAACTTCCCCAGCGGGCAATTAAAAACTACGCTGCAAGGACACGCGGAAGCGGTAAACGCCCTGGCATCGAGTGCGGATGGAAACGTGTTAGCTAGCGGCAGTGACGACAAAACTGTAAAAATTTGGAATTTAGAAACAGGCGCGGTTGTCCGCACTTTGAGCGGGCATTCTGGCGCTGTTTCGAGTGTTGCCGTCAGTCCAGACGCTCAATTTGTCGCGAGCGGCAGTTGGGACAAAACGATTAAGATTTGGAATGCGAAAACAGGGGCATTGCTGCGGACTTTAACCGGGCATTCTGGATTAGTGAATGCTGTTGCAATTAGTCCCGATCGCCAAACTTTAGCTAGTGGCAGCAAAGATGGTTCAATTAGGTTGTGGAATTTAACTACAGGTGCAGCAATTCGCACGATTGGCGGCAAGAACTTGTCTGTTTTGTCCCTCGCTTTTACTCCCGATGGCAAAACTTTGGCCGCCGGTAACAGCAACGGTACTGTTGGTTTGTGGAATGTCGGAAACGGTCAATTAATTCGGCGTTTGAGCGGACATACCGATGGAGTTTGGTCGCTGGCAATCAGTCGGGATGGGAGTATACTGGTTACTGGGAGTTGGGATAAGAGTGTAAAACTGTGGGATGTGCGATCGGGTCAATTGAGAGGTAATTTGAGCGGACATTCTGGCTATGTTACTGCTGTAGGAATTAGCGCAGATGCTAAGACTATTGTGAGTGCGGGTTGGTTGGGGGAAATTAAGATTTGGAAAAGAAGTTAAGATTTTTTTAATTAACCGCACAGTGGGGAGTGAATCGGCTATTCAAGCGAGGTAATGGAGGCATCTCAATGAATGCAAATCTCTTCAAAAATGTCTCAAATGAAAAACCTTGTAGTAAAAATCAAAAAAAAGCATGAGGTAATTAAAATCACACCAGCACACCAGCAATCAATATAATCCCACTTAAAAGCGGTGGCAGAAATTATTCACCTAAATATAGATGCAATGGAACTAAAAAGTTTTGAAAGTCTAGAAAAATCTGTACAGCAGGCAATATTATAAAAGTGAGACCAGTAATAGGCAAGTTTTCTTTTCAGCAGAATCAGAAATTAAGGAGCGCAAATTAAATAAATAATTTACACAAGTTTGTGGGATGGCCTCTTCCGCCCGTCCAGAAAGGACGGACGGGCGGGACGCCCATCCCACAAGAGCAATAAAGATTGTAAGTTATTTAATTCTAATTCCTTAGCCCGAGCATGGAAAAATGCGATCTATTAATCAGTGCCAATGAATCTTATCAAATGGCAGAAAAAGATGCGAGAAACTGGGAGCATCTCAGTTTGGCAAAAAGCATTTTTTTATTATAGTGCTGTCCCCGCTCGCGAGTAGAATACGCGAGCGGGGACAGCACTATAAATGCCAAACTGAGATGCTCCCGAGAAACTTTCCTTGGAATCAAAGTTTCTCATAATACGTTACATAGGTTGGTAAAACGACAATACTTTGAATTACCCACGTGACTCACAAGGAATTTAAGAAATTATGGGTGGTCAGTAAACCGATCAAAAGAAGCAGTAAATATTTGGATAAGGCTTGTTTATTTACTTTCAACGGCTCTGAACACAGCAATCCTTCTGACTCTAATGCTACGATAGCTTCATATAAACCTGAATCCGTTACAATATATCAAACTCAATATTACTGTCAACTGGACAGGGATAATGTCAATAGCCGATCGCGCGCGCAGTTTCGGTGCGACTGGGATTAAGCGTTACGGCTTAAAGCTTTCAGGGTTCAGCCAATACAACAGAAGAGCTTTCAAGAATGCTATGGTTGGGCGGACACTTGCACTCTACTGCACTCAACACCAAAACCACGATCGCGATCGCCCTTGAATTTGCATTCAGCACAATGTTCAGGCATACTGCATAATTAAAAAGCTTTATTTTTAGTCCATAACCCCCAACCATGAGAACTTACTACTGCGGCGAACTGCGAAGCGAACACATCGGACAAACTGTCACCCTCTACGGATGGGTGGATCGCCGCCGCGATCATGGCGGGGTGATTTTTCTCGATTTGCGCGATCGATCGGGCTTAGTGCAAATTGTCAGCGATCCCCAACGCACCCCAGATTCCTATCACGGGGCTGAGGCTTTGCGCGGCGAATACGTGGTGAGAATTACAGGTAGAGTCACCAGCCGCCCCGCAGATTCCCTCAACCCTAAATTGCCTACGGGTGAAGTAGAAATTTATGCTGACGAGATTGAATTGTTGAATGCGGTTCGCAAACAGTTACCATTTCAGGTTTCGACGGCGGATAATGAAAGCGTGCGGGAAGATTTGCGCTTGAAGTATCGCTATTTGGACTTGCGGCGCGATCGCATGAGTCGAAATTTGCAGCTTCGTCACCAGGTGATCAAAGCTATGCGTCGCCACCTCGAAGACGTTGGCGGTTTTATTGAAGTTGAAACACCGATTTTAACGCGATCGACTCCCGAAGGTGCGAGAGATTATTTGGTTCCCAGTCGCGTCAATTTGGGCGAATGGTATGCTTTGCCGCAGTCGCCACAATTGTTCAAACAATTGCTGATGGTTTCGGGTTTAGACAGATATTATCAAATTGCCCGCTGCTTCCGCGATGAAGATTTGCGCGCTGACAGACAGCCGGAATTTACGCAATTGGACATGGAAATGAGTTTCATGTCTGTGGAAGAAATCCTCGAATTAAATGAAGGTTTAGTCTGCAATATTTTCCAAAGTGTGAAAGGCGTGGAATTGCCTCGTCCTTTCCCGCGTTTGACTTACGCCGAAGCGATGGATCGTTATGGTAGCGATAAACCAGATACTCGCTTCGGTATGGAATTAGTCGATGTTTCCGATTTGATGAAAGATTCGGGATTTAAGGTGTTTTCCGGTGCGGTTGCTGCGGGCGGAATTGTGAAAATTTTGCCAATTCCGGGCGGGAATGATGCGATTTCTAATGTGCGAATTAAGCCGGGTGGCGATTTGTTTAAGGAAGCCAGCGAAGCCGGGGCTAAGGGATTAGCTTATATCCGGGTGCGGGAGAATGGCGAAATTGATACGATCGGCGCAATTAAGGATAATTTAACAGAAGCTCAAAAACAGGAGTTGCTCGATCGCACTGGCGCACAACCAGGTCATTTGTTGTTATTTGCAGCAGCCGATGTCACAACTGTCAATAAGACTTTGGATAGATTGCGTTTGTGCATCGGTAACGAATTGGGATTGATTGACAAAGACAAGATGAATTTGCTGTGGGTGACAGAGTTTCCGATGTTTGAATGGAACGCTGATGAGAAGCGTTTGGAAGCATTGCACCACCCATTTACAGCCCCGCATCCCGATGATATTGACGATCTGAAGACTGCGAGAGCTCAAGCTTACGATTTGGTGTTAAACGGCACAGAAGTCGGTGGTGGTTCTCTGCGGATTTACCAGCGGGATGTTCAGGAAAGGGTGTTTGAGGCGATCGGCTTATCGACTGAGGAAGCTTACAATAAGTTTGGCTTTTTGTTGGATGCGTTTGAGTATGGAACTCCTCCCCACGGCGGAATTGCCTATGGTGTCGATCGCCTGGTAATGTTGTTGGCTGGCGAGGAGTCGATTCGGGATGTGATTGCGTTTCCGAAGACGCAGCAAGCGCGTTGTATTTTGGCGAATGCGCCGTCTGGTGTGGATGAGAAGCAGATGAAGGAGTTGCAAGTGCGATCGACTTATGTACCGAAGACATAGGTATGTAAAACACCTTCAATGAATAGTGGATGGGTGGCGAGAAACCGGGTTTTTTCCAGAATACTCGTCACACCTCCCAGAAACTGCGAAAAACCCGGTTTCTTTGATTTGTGGGTAGTCAGAAATCGGGTTTTTTCCGAGAATACTTCGTTGTCATTAAACTAAAAACGTTATAATTATCATAATCAAAAATAGGTAAAAACTATTCGTTTCCCAAGTTACGGATCGACAAATTGCGATCGTGGCTGGTAAGTATCATTACAATGAGATGAAAGATTAACCATGAAAACCCCCGTTGAACTTAACGAAGAGTTGGTTAAAGAAGCCTTTCGCTTAACCAATTTCAAGACAGAACAAGAACTGATTGACTTTGCTTTGCAAGAATTAATTCGCACCCGTAAAAAGCGAAACCTACTGGATTTAAGCGGACAAATTCAATTTTCGAGCGACTACGATTACAAAGCCTTGCGGGAAAACCGAAGCGAAGCATCTCCGTTGAAATGCGTAAGTCATAATTATGAAACACATTGACAATTTAACCATCCATCGGTTCCGAGGCCTGCGAGATTTAACCTTGCAGGGCTTGGGCCAGATCAACATTTTGGTTGGCGGGAATAACTCAGGTAAAACCAGTGTTTTAGAGGCGATATCAACCTATTGTCAGCCGTTGGATATCGGAGAATGGTTGAAAACAGCAGGGCGCCGAGAAATCAAGGCCTCTCCCAAAATTCCATTAGATGCTTTCAAGTGGTTATTTCCTCAAAAGAATGAAGTACCTAAACCCATTCTTTACCTAGGGGAAACCTATATTTCTGGGAATGGTAGCTTCCAAGTTGTAGAATCTAGGGCAGTCTATAATGAGATAGAAATGCTATTTCAATCAGAAAAAGATATCGAAGATAGCACTGAAGATTGGCTAGAATCTTATGAAGATCTTGAATATAAGAGTATACGTGGTGCCAACATAGAACTCAAAGCAATACTTCGCGATCCGCCAGAAGGTATCGTACTTTTCTTAGGGAATGAAGTATCAGAAAATTTTGAAATATGGCCACGTCAAAGGCTGATAAGTCAGTCTAATCATTTATACCCAAGATTGCCAATTAATATGGTCACACCTGTTTCTCACAGGATGGAAAAATTAGAGTCTCATCTTCTATCGCAGGCAATACTACGGGGATTGAAAGACGAGGTAATTAAATTACTTCAGATTGTAGATGCGGAAATAGTAGACTTGGAAATTTTATCACTTGGAGAGTTTAGTCCAAGTATCTATATCAACCATAAAGTATTAGGATTTTCACCATTAAGCTCTTTTGGTGATGGAGTACGTCGCTTGCTATTTATTTCTTTAACATTGGCAAAAGTCAGAGGTGGAGTGTTGCTAATTGACGAAATAGAAACAGCAATTCATACTGAAGCACTTCGCAGTTCCTTTGCTTGGATTGTGCAGTGGTGCAAGCAGATGAATGTTCAGTTATTTGCAACTACCCACAGTTTAGAAGCAATTGATGCGATGTTGGATGCTAGCGATTCGGAGACTGATGTAGTTCTTTATCGTTTAGAAAAACGGGATTCACAAACTAAAGCAGTTAGAATTGAACGGGAAAAATTGCAAAGATTGCGGGAGGATTTGGGTCAGGAGGTGCGCGTGTGAAATACGCCATTATTGGAGTAGAAGGGCCTCATGACCAGGCATTTACAGGGAAGGTTCTGAAGCTTTTGGGTTTTAAAGATTTTAGAGAAGAGTGGAACAAATTGGATAAGTTGACAAGATTGGATATGTCAAAAGAATTGGAAAGTAAATTTGACAAATTTTGGCATAAGTTTATTCCCCGTTATCCCAAACAAGGAGATTTGTACAAACGTCTTGATATGCCATCTATTTTGTTTAATGATACTGTCTCCGTAGTAATTTATGCTGGTGAAGGAAGCAACCTTGTTACTAATCTAGATGATATATTATCTAATAATTCTGAGTATCAAACAAACTTGTCGGCATTTGGCATAGTTACCGATTGTGATAATAAGTCAAATCCCAATAAAATTGTTTCAGAATATACTAATAAATTCCGCAACTACTTTCCTGATTTGCCCGATCGAGCGGGTGTTGTCAATTCTAATAGCCCGCGTACAGGAATTTATATTTTGCCAGATAACGCTTCGCCCGGTGTGTTGGATACTTTGCTGTGTGAGTGCGGACAGATAGCTTATCCCGCGTACATGAAAAGAGCTAATTCTTATCTAGATTCTTATCTAGATGAGTTTTCCGATCTCGATGAATTTTCTCAAAAAGAGATAAGATCTTTAAACTGGAAAAATTTCGATCGCGAAAAAGCTTTAGTTGCTACTGTTGTCAGTGTTCTCAAACCGGGGAAGACTAATACAACAAGTATTGCTGATAATAATTGGGTGAGTAAAGAGACACAGCAGCAGGTTCCTGCTTTGGCAAATTTTATTGAGTTTTTGAGGCAACTTTTGGAGTTGAGTTGATAAACACGATCGAATCTGGTACATTGTACGCAATATCTGTAAGGACACAGCAATGCTGTGTCCCTACTGGGGAACTTTTGAAAAGTGCGATCGACCTCCACAATCATTCTTACCAGTAACGAGTTAAAATCCGAATCACCTCACCCGCTAGAGGCGACGGTACAGGCGGACTCCACTCTCCAACTTGTGCAAAACCCAAAACGTGCAGCAGATTAACAATGCTGTCTACCCCTTTGGGAACGCCACACAACAACAAACGAATCGGTTTTTTGCCTTGAGGTACATCAGGAATTTCTTCCCGGAGCAGTTCGGGAACGGACTTGGGCTGTGATATCATAGGGTTTGAATTACACGAATAGTGGAATTGCTATCCACCAATCACCGGACATAACAGGACAACCAGTACCTAAAGGTGAAGAGATAGCCAGCCTCAGTTACAACTACGTTTTGAGGGTGATGACACC
>NZ_JAEQCT010000082.1:0-33851 GCF_020738205.1 Microcoleus sp. PH2017_24_DOB_U_A | reverse complement strand
TTGTATTACCAAATTCCGTAGGAGCGGGTTGATCAACCATCTATAATTACCATCCCAAATATTAATAAACCCGCCCCCACCCAACCAAAAAATTGGATGACAATAATCTCAGAAACCGGGTTTCTTCCTATACTTCTCGTACTTACCCCAAATTTGTCGAAGAAACCCGGTTTCTCGCCACCTACAAACATTTGATGTTCTTCCAGTTCGCTTGACAACAAACGAAACTTTATCTAGCACCGCATATTATTTTTCAGACTTTGTTTCCTGGGTTTGCGATTGAATCACCGCACTCCAATCATCATCATTATTAACAACAGCTTCCAGATGTTGGTGTCCTTCCCCATCACTTTTAGCCGCTGTTTCCAACTCTTTGCTAAGAGTAGAATCTGCCATTGCTTTACGCAATTTTAGCTTCTTTTCCTCATAAGCTTGTTGCTCAGCCGCCGACATTGCCGATCGCGCTGCTTGACCCACCGTACTCGCCCACATCTCGCTCTGGGCGCCGTTTCCAGGCGGAATACTGCCGATTTCTGCAATCCAAGCATCCCGCAAACTTTCCATTTCTTCCCGCTTTGGGAATTTAAAAGTTTGCACCCGCACAAAAGCACAATTTTCCGCGCCGTTTTGGGCAATGTGACCGTTGATTGAAAGCAGAATGTTTCGCGAATAACCTACATATTGAGTGTTGCGAGAAGAGTCCGTGACAGCGTAAACACCGGCAACTTTCGCATTGCTTGCTATCATCCGCCAAGTATCGATCGACATTACTTGCGTACCGTCATTTTCTAATTCAGAAATAGCAGTCGATGCGCTATGTTCTGAGTCGGAACTGTATAAAAAATTGTGCAGTCCTTCATGGGCGACAGGTACGTTTTGATGTTCAATTGCTACGTCTCGATCGGCATTCACTTGATTAGCTTCCATAAAACTCAATTCCTCACAAAGGGGTAATTTTACTAATTAAATCTGTCGTATTATAAGCTACTCTGCATTCAAATTATATATCAAGAAATTATCAAAATCTTGTGGGGCGATACTCAGAGCATCACCCCAAATATGCAACTTAAATGCGTAACAGCTTATCAGTGAAGTTTCTAACTTGCTGCAATTTGTTGCAATTCTTCATCAGTCAATTTAACTTCGATCGCCTTTACGGAGTCCTCAATGCTCGATAATTTTGTAGCCCCGGGAATCGGAACGACACAGGGCGATTTTGCCATCAACCAAGCTAATACTATACAGTAAACTGAAACGTTTTTTTCGGCAGCTAATTTGGCGATCGCAGGCATATCTTGCAAGCTAGTGGCCCGACGGCTTCCCCCCAAAGGACTCCAGGGGAAAAATGTCAGTTTTTCGGCTTCGCAATATTCCAGTACACCGTCGGATTCCGGCTGTCTGTGCCACGGATTGTACTGATTCTGCACCGAGACAATTTCTACTGTATCGCGGGCGCGTTTGATCTGCTCTACAGAAAAGTTGGAAACTCCGATAAATCGAACCATTCCTGCTTCTACTGCTTCTTTTGCGGGTGCTAGGGCTGCTTCGATTGTATAGGCTGGATCGGGCGAGTGATATTGCCAAAGGTCGATCGGCTTTTGACCGCCCAAAGCGTCAAAACTTTCGCGAATTGTCTGCCGTAAATGGTGGGGATTACCGTTGCGCGTCCAGGCACCTTGAGGGCGCATTAAACCACCTTTCGTTGCCACAGTAACAGCCCGAATATCTCCCGTATACTCTTGCAAAGCTTTGGCAATCAAATGCTCGTTGTGGTGTTTGTCAGATTCATCTTGGCAATAAGAATCTGCGGTGTCAATCAGAGTAACGCCCAAATCGAGGGCGCGGTGAATTACCGCAATTGATTCCGCTTCTGGCGGCCGGCCGCTTAACGACATAGGCATACCACCCAGACCGATCGCACTGATATTAAAATTACTGTTGCCCAGTTTTTTTCTTTTCATTCGTTGGCCCTCGTTTGCGTAGTTGATTGAGAGTTTAGATTTCAAGGATATGTAGAAATTTTACTGTTTTTTTGAGAATATAACTAGATAGGGGGAAAAATATTTATCCGTCCGCTGTACTGCATTCAAACTGTATATTTTCATGTACTATTCCCGACTGGTCAAACCTTCTCTCGTTGGGATCATCTCAGTTTTGTAAAAAGCATTTTTTTATTGTAGTGCTGTCCCCGCTCGCGTATTGTACAACACGCGAGCGGGGACAGCACTGTAAATGCAAAACTGAGATGATCCCTCTCTCGTTTTTCACCACAAATAATTGGTTTAAAACGGGAACCCCGATCGGGAGAAATCAAAAAAAGACGATTCATTACTCCAATCCTCTTCCTTCCAGCTTAAGCGCTGTCAACTGTCAACTGTCAACTGAATGAATCAACTCGAAGCGCTGGTGTAAAAGCGGAGTGCAAATTGCCAGAAGTACCGGGAGAAAAATAAAAGCCCGATCGCCAAAATTCCCGCCCCTGCGATCCAAACCATGTCACCTCTGCCCAGCATGGCTTCTGCCGGCACAGTAGTCAAGAAGGCAACGGGCACTACAAAAGTGAAGAAAAATCGATAAGCTGCGGGATAAGCTGCCATCGGAAATCTACCCGCTTCTAACAATCCTCTCAGGACTTCGGTAACGTTATAAATCTTGACAAACCAAATGCTGGTTGCACCCAGCATAAACCAAATACTGTAAAGAGTAATAGTGCCAAATAACAACGGTATTGCTGTTAAAAAATAGTTGCCTATTCCTACTCCCAATTTATTAGCAGCATACAGCAACAATACGGTGCCGAAGATTAAATCCGGGATTCCCCAAGGGGAAACTGTGTTTGCAGATAGCCAGAATTGGGAACTGATGGGTTTGAGGAGGACAAAATCGAGAGTACCTTGCTGGACTCGATCGACAATACGGCTGAGGTTGGGCGCCAGAAAAGTTGACGAAAACCCCTGCAAAACCGTAAAAATGCCGAGTACAACTAAAGCTTCTTCCCACGAATAGCCAGAAAAGCTGTAGCCAGTACGGTAAAACAGCGACAGGCCAAACCAACTACCAGCAAGGTTTCCGAGGCTGCTGAGGGTTGCGAGGACAAAGTTGATCCGGTATTCGAGCTCCGCTGCGATCGCTGCACCCCAGAACAATTTCAGTACGTGCAAATATCGTCCCATGTTTATCGCCATTTTTTTCCGTTGAAATACTTAAATTCCTTCATATTTTAAAGGTTGTGTGAAGCTAAATGCTGTACGGACACCTTATTTCATTATAACTTTAAGTTATTGGTACTGCATACTTAAGTAATTTTACTGAGCCAAATTATTAAGTTTTTTAACAAATTTTCAGTAAGATTTACAATTTATTGATTTAAGTCAATTTCAGGCTGATACTTTCTGCCACTTATTAAGCAGGATTCATCTTTAAACACAAATAATCGCTTGATACATTTGAAATACTAATATGTTACAATACTTCATATTATAAAATTTTAAAAATCATCTACCTATATCCCAAAGAGACGATTAGGATGGTGCATACGTACTCACGAGGAATAGGTAACGAGGAATAAGGAGAAATACGTAACCCTACTTACCAAGCTCGATTTCATAACATTGACTTAAGTAACAACACGTAAGGGAACAAAAACATGGATGCTTTAACTTTATCCAGACTGGGCGTCAAACACACCAAGAGTGCAGTAGCCGAATCGCTGCGGATCAATACAGGGCTAGACATGACAACCCCAGTTACTTTTTACGGGATTGTCAACGAGCACTGCAACGTGAAATGCCGTCAATGCGAGTATTGGCGCCTCAAAGAATATAAAGACGAAATGACGATCGAAGATTGGCAAAATGCCCTGTTGAGTGTCAAAGAATTTATCGGCGAATTTTCCATCAACTTTAGCGGTGGCGAACCTTATATTAAGAAAGGTTTTCTAGACTTGCTGACATTTGCCAACAAAAATGGCATCCACGCCGGTGTCACCACAAACGGCTATTGTATGACTCGGGAAAATGCAGCGAAAACTGTAGCGGCGCGTCCTTTTAATGTGAATATGTCCGTTGACGGGCCGAACGCAGAATTGCACGATTATTTGCGCGGTCAACCCGGATTGTTTGACAGACTTTCCAAAGGAATCGTTTATCTGCGCGAAGAACAAGAAAAACAAAACGTCCTGTTTCCAATCAACGTCAAACCAACTATCAATCGGCTCAACTTCCGCCACCTAGAGGAAATTGTAACCTGGGCGAAAGGAATTGGAGCCACGACGGTGAACTTCCAACCAGTCAACCGCTGGACACCAGAAACCTATTCGGAATTGTGGGTAGAAGAAGAAGACAGGGAAGAATTTTCACAGGTAATTGAGCGCTTAATAGATATGAAGAAAAACGGCGCACCAATTATGAACAGCGATGAAGTATTGCGTTTGATGGTTCCTCACTTCCAGGAACAAAAAGCTCCTGATTCGACTCGGCCTTGTCGTGTTGGACTCCGCAATTACTGGATTGATACGCGCGGCGATGTAAAATTGTGCGATGAATATCCGGTGATTGGCAATGTGAAAGAGACCAGTGCCCGCGAGATTTGGTACGGCGAAAAAGCTCAGGAAGTCCGCCGTGATACCTTGAATTGTGGCAAGTTGTGTCTGATTACTTGTGTGTCGCAAAAGACGATTTTGGACAAGGTGAAAATGGGCATGAAGTTATTAAAGAATTGAGGTTTGAGCAGTGTTAAAATTGCTGGTGTTCATGGTAGCCGGGTTTTGGTAAAAAACCCGGTTTTTTGTTTGATGAATTGTCTTGAGGTTTGTAGTAAAAACTTTAGTCCTCAATTTTTTAAAGAGTTATAGTTGTAGTGTGTGTGACCGCGAAAAATCCTGATACATACCAGGGACTATGAATTTTCACGCACCCTTTTCTACCATTTTTACACAGTTTTCTGGGATTTGGGTGCGTTTAATTCTCTCGCTGCGTGGCGATAAACCGGGTTTCTCCGACAATTTTCGGTGGATTACGAGAGATAAGGGAATCAACCCGGTTTCTGGGATTTGGGTGGTCAAAAAAAATATATAAATGCGACTTGATTATTATGAAAAATAAGAATATCTCCCGATTAACAATCGGGAGAACATCAAAACTACTCCACAGTCCAAGGACTCAAACAAGGAGTCCAAGCACTTAATTCTTCAGGTTTAAACCAGAGACTAATTTCCTGATTTGCAGTCTCGACAGCATCAGAACCGTGAATAATATTGCGACCAACATTCACAGCCAAATCGCCGCGAATTGTTCCCGGTTCAGAATTCAGAGGATTTGTCGCGCCAATCATTTTTCTCGCCGACGCCACAACGCCGCCCCCTTCCCACACCATCGCCACCATCGGCCCGGAAGTGATGAAGTCTACCAGTCCCGCAAAAAACGGTCTTTCTTTGTGTACGGCGTAATGCTGTTCGGCTAGTTCGCGACTCGCCGTGATTAGCTTCATCCCAACTAGCGTAAAGCCTTTGGCTTCAAAACGACCGATAATTTCGCCGACGAGTCCGCGCTGTACGCCGTCGGGCTTAATCGCTAAAAAAGTCCGTTCCAAGATTAACTCCTATTGTTTTCTTAACCGATCCAAAAGACAGAGTAGCTCACAATGCACCTAAAGGCAATTCTGGGAAGAGCAAATTGTTATTTGTAGACTTACAGGACTCACGCATTAATTAGGTATTTCTGTCATGGCCAGCTACCCCTTGCGATCGCAAAATCTGTGTGTTTAATCGCAGGATCTATTTTAAATCGGTTCTGCTTAAGTCCTGACTTAGATCGTGTCAGTCTAAATACTTATCTGCGCTACGGTTGCAATAGCAGAGAAAAATAGTCTCAGACCCCTGCGATTGCTTCACTTCAATGCCTTACGTTCACAATGACATCTTTTCAACAGTTGACAGTTGACAGTTGACAGTTGACAGTTTGAGAGCCACCTCTACCTAGAAGTCCGAGGATTGGAGTAATGAATAGTCTGATTTTAATTTCTCCCGAGCAGGGAGAGGCTTTCAACTAATTCTTTCTGGTAATTTTCCATAATATGATGCAAATCACATTATTTTGTGACGGCAAACACGCTAAGTATACGATCTAAAATACACATATGTATGACAAGAAACACAATTACTTAGACTCACAAACATAGATAATTAATGCAGGGATCGAGATTATCTTGAGAACAGCCACTCCGAGGAAAAAGCTATGAAAGAGATTATGGCATTCATTGCACAAAAAAAAGATGAGTTTGCAAAATTGCCGTTATTTGAATTTCTAGCTAATAAACACATTCACCCGAATCAACGACTAATTTTTGCACCTGTACTCGATCCTTTGGCTATGGGCTTGAGTGATTTAAACAAGTACGTCCTCCGAGACTCTTCCAGCAATAACAAGGTTCAGGAACTGATTAACAAATATACTTACAAAGAAAACTACTACTGGTACGGGTATCTGCAACATCTAGAGACATTGGGTTTCAACAAATTAATGAGTTACGGGGACTTCAGGCTGCTTTGGGGTGAAGAAACTAAAAAAACTCGATCGCTCTGTTCGGTGCTGGAACGCTACGCTTGGAAAGCCTCTCCCATTCAGAAACTGGTGTTAGCCGAAGCCTTGGAAGGAACCGCCACAGTTTTTTGTGAGGCGGCGCTAGCAGTGATCGTGGAATTAGAGAAAATCAATAAAAAAGAATATATTTATTTGGGAGGAAGTTATGTTGGTTTGGAAAATCATCAAATTTTAAATACACCGGAGATGTTGCAAGTTTTAGCAGAGATAGAACTTTCTGATGCGGAACGCCAAGCAGCTTTAGAATTAGCACAAAATGTATTTGAACTATTTACAGAAGCGATGCACGAGCTATTTGGACACAGTACAACAAATTCTTGCAAAACTGTGCTGCAAGTATCCTCTATTTCTGCGTTCGATCGCACTCTTGACTGTTTAGACGTTTGTTAAGAAGACCGTTGAAACCGCGTCTATACAAGCACTCACCCCACGAGAGAAGACGCTCGCGAATGGAATTCGCGCCTGGGCGAATGGAATTCGCGCCTACACAAAGAAAACCCGCCTCCGCGGGTTGAAGAGCCGGCAGTTAAAATTATGTTACCTTCTTCAGTCCGCGGAGGCGGACATCGTTTGTGTAGATGCGAATTCCATTCGTACGTCTTATTTTAATAATTAAACAATCACTAAGTTATCTCGGTGTACTGCGGTTTCTACGCCTGCATAACCTAAAATCTCAGCAATTTTATCTGATTTGCACCCTTTGATTTGTCTCAACTCTAAGCTGCTATAATTGACAAGTCCCCTCGCAATTTGTTTGCCTTCTCCGTCGCACAACTGCACGGAATCATCAGCTTGAAATTCTCCTTCTACTTGAGCAATTCCCGCAGCTAACAGCGATTTTCCGCCGTGGGAAATTGCCTTGACAGCACCCGGATCTAAATAGAGTTTTCCGGCTGGAATTAAGACGTTGGCTATCCAGTGTTTTCTAGCGTTGACTGGGCGCGGTTGCGGCTCGAATTGAGTGCCGATCGCCTCGCCGTTCAATATTTTCTCAATATTACCAGGAAAGCAGCCGTTGGTGATGACTGTGCGTACTCCTGATGCTGTGGCGATTCTGGCGGCTTCAATTTTTGTCACCATTCCGCCGGTTCCCCAACCGCTGCGGGAATCTCCTGTTTGTACGTCCAATGCTGTGAGTTGTGCCATGCTTTCTACTAGGGCGATCGGCTGTGCGTCGGGATTGCTGCGCGGATCTGCTGAATACAGCCGATCGACATCCGTGAGCACAAACAACCAATCTGCTTCTACCAAACTCGCTACTAGCGCCGAAAGCGTGTCGTTATCGCCAAATTTGAGTTCGTCTACCGCTACAGTATCGTTCTCATTGACGATCGGAATTACGCCCAATTTGAGCAGTTGCTGAAACGTATTGTAGGCATTAACATACCCGTTGCGCTGTACTAAATCGCCTCTGGTGAGCAATACTTGGGCGATCGGCTGTTGTAGAGTAGTGAACAAGTCATCGTAAACGCGCATCAGCCGCCCTTGTCCGACGGCGGCCACAGCCTGCTTCAGAGCGATATTTCGTGGGCGTTCCGTCAAGCCCAAGCGCGCGCAGCCCACTCCCACCGCACCGGAAGAAACCAACACTACTCGATGGCCTTGTTGCTGCAAACCGGCCAAAATCTCGACTAATGTAGCAATAGTTGAGAGAGCTAAGTTCCCGGTAGTCGATCGAGTAAGTGTCGAAGTTCCTATTTTAACAACAATAGTTTGAGTCATCGGTTATTAGTTATTAGTTATTAGTTATTAGTTATTAGTTATATTATCTGCGATCGCACGCCCGCAATCAAATTGATTTGTAGTGAAAAATGCAAGTCTTCATAGGAAGCATCTCAGTTTTGCATTTGTAGTGCTGTTTGCGATCGCGATCGTTGTATAATTGGCGATCGTTGTATAATTGCCGATCATTGTATAATTGCGGAGCGGGGACAGCACTAATGCCAACTGTCAACTGTCAACTGCCAACTGCCAACTGCCAATTGCCAACTGCCAACTGTCAACTGTCAACTGTCAACTGTCAACTGTCAACTGACTACTTTCTGCTATCAAGAGAAGCACCCAAAGCTTGAGACACCCAAACTTCAAAAGAACGCACCGGATACTTGCGAAGCGCATACCCAGCATCAACCATTGGCTCAACTAAAATAGTAAACATACCCAAACGATTGCCGGCCAAAACATCAGTAAAAAGTCGATCGCCCACCATCGCCACCTGTTCCACCGGCAAATTCATCGCCGTCACCGCTTTTCGCAACTTGCGCCGCGACGGCTTAGCCGCACCAGTGATGTAAGGTAGATTCAAAGACTCAGCAATTCGACCGATCCGAGTCTGACTTAAATTATTGCTCGCCAACCACAGCGATACTATAGGTTTAATTTCTGCCACCCACAGGCTGAGTTCCTCAGAAGCATTCATTGCTGTAATGGGAACGAGAGTTTCATCCACATCCAACACTAATCCTTTAATATGATATTTCTCAAGAATATCAGCCGTTAAATTTACGACCGAATTGCCTAGAACTAAGTCTGGCTGTAGTAGTTTTCCCCAAGTCATAATGATTTTAGATTTTAGATTTTAGATTTTAGATTGAGAAATAAGAAGCGGGAAGTTAAACATTCAAAAAGTCAAAAGTAAAAAGTCAATAATTATGGCTTTTGCTTTGTAATATCGTTTTCGTTTGCATCCGAATCAGCATTTTCGGAGTGTAGTGCTGTCCCGCTTGCTCATGAGAAGCCTCAAACGCTCGGTATAATTCCGATGTAGCCGAATCCAATATAACTTTTGACTTTTTACTTTTAGCGGTTCTCAAGCGTGGTGAGGTATGCCCACGGAGGCTGCCCTATGCCCTATGCCCTATGCCCTATGCCCTATGCCCATGAGTACCTCATATGAAAGCTCGAAAGGCTATATGTATTAGTCCTTGGCCATCTATTGACCCGATCGCACTTTCTGGTCAACTTGAGCCACAGCAGCATCGTGTTCCGCCTGAGTGCGGCTGAAAATGTGAGTGCCGTCGTATCGAGCCATAAAATACAGGTATTCTGTATTTTCAGGAGCCAGAGTCGCTTCCAGACTTGCGATTCCCGGAGCTGCGATAGGAGTTGGCGGCAGCCCTACATTCATATAGGTATTGTAGGGAGAAGGCGTTTCCACCTGCTTAAAAGTCAGAGGTTTCTCCTTGGTTTGTCTGATGCCGAGGGCGTATTCCACCGTCGGATCGGAACCCAATTTCATGCCCTTATTCAAGCGACTGGTAAATACCCCAGAAATGCGATGGCGTTCGGAAGCAACCACAGCTTCTTTTTCTACAATACTCGCCAGCGTCACCCATTCTTTCAAAGAAAGCTTAGTATTGTTCTGATTTTTTTGAAAGACCGGTAAAGCTATCCGCTCGAAACGGCCGAGCATTTGTTTGATCACAGCTTCCGGGCTGACTGCATCGCCGTCTAACTGATAGGTATCCGGGTACAAAAACCCTTCCAAATGAGGCAAGCCACTGGGTAGCCAAGGGTAATCAGCGTAGGGAACTTGACTCGCCGCCGCCATAAAATCCTTAGCCGGAAAAAAACCTTGGGCTTCAAAATAAGTGCTCATTTGTTGCAATGACCACCCTTCGGGAATCGTGAAACTCTGCTGTACGACTTCACCTTTCCAAATTTTTTCAGCAACCGCACTCAGAGGCTGAGTCGGTGAGAGTTGGTAAGTTCCGGCTTTAAAACCTCCGTCGCGGTTTTGCATAGTCAGCCAGCGGGCCCACATATTCCATGCTCCTGCCGATCGAATTAAGCCCGCCGCTTCCAAATCCTGCCCGATTTTTTGACTGGAAGTACCGGGGGGGATTTGAATCGAAACAGCAGCATCCTTGGACGGGGGAGTTGACTCGGCGGCTGTTTTAGGAGGGGCAGAAGCCCAGCTCCACCAAGCCCAGCCCTGCCAAGCGCCAACTCCCCAAATTGCAGGCAGCAACGCCAGATAAAACAACCATTTAGAGACTTTCGGGGATTTTTTTTGGCCCTCGCGCGCGCTGCCTTTGGTCAGTTGTTCTTTACTCATAATCCGTTGTCCTCGATAAGCGGCGATTAAGTAGCGACTAATGAGTGATGACCTGCGATTGATGACCGAAAAGTTACGGATACCAGCCCTTGAAAATATGCCCTTCACGCTGCCCAATTCTATAGCCCGAGCTGACAGGAAGGCGGAATCAGGGAAAAAGTTCGATCGACCGAGCAGTTGACTTTTGTCTAAAATAGTCAAATATTCTGCTTTTTGCCCTCATGCCTTCTGCAATTAGAGATTGCAGGTCGATCGAGTATACATCATCAACCCGAAGCGGGCGGCCACTCTTGACACCGCCCCTACTCTAAACCAGTTTCTTTGCACTTCACAAGCCCAGCAAAACTGAACTCAATATCTAATCAAGCTCATCAAAGAACTGATCTTCTAGCATCGGCAACATCGGTTCCAGCCTTTGGAACTCTTCTTCCGAGAGCAATTCAGGCTTGCCGTCATCATTCATTCGAGCCAAGATAAAAAACGGGTCTAGAGGTGTATAAATGGCATATTCCTGCTCTTCGTGATAGAAGCTGGTCAACCACATTAGTTCCTCGAACTCTGACTCCTCATCGGGATCGGCATTAGGCTCCAAATCCTCGTCAGGAAATTCCGGCAATTCACCAACTACAGTCAGTGTCACCGCCGTGCGCCGGAGTGTCAAGTTCTGCTCTTGCAGGACAACTTTAGCAGTATCAAAAATTGTGTCTATTTCGGTCTCGTCTTCTACAGGAATTGCTGCTTCGTCGGTATCGTCTCCGTGCCAAGTAAAAATTTCTACAGGAGAGTCGATCGGCAACAGCAAGGCGTATTCTTGACCTTCTAGGTTCATCGAATATTCTATGTTGCAAGTTAGCGATCGCCCAAATTCATCCGTCAGGGTGACGGACGTTTCGTGGGAATTACCATTCTCTTTGCGGTATGGGGATGAGGACATCGCGTGTATCTTAATTTTCCGTCAATAATTCAGTAATCTTTGCTTGACAATTGGGGATTTTCGTGGCGATATTGGGCCTCTTCGGGCGATCGCCAGTCCACAAACTTAAACCGCGAGACTCGCGACATTTTCCACAGGCGAGGAGTGCAGCGTTTAAATCTCAGCCGAGTCCAGAGCGACACTGAGGACAAATCACAGTTATGTGCTGCTTCAGTACCGAGGTTCTGGGGATTTTTCTCCCATGTGTCAACGCTTACAGGTGTGCGTAGCAAACTTGCACAACTAGGATATCACGCCTCTGTTACTACCTATGAGGATTGGGAATTGCGCTTTTGCTTTTGTCTGCGCTCGTCTAGCCACTGCTGCAAAATCAAGGCCGCTGCTTTGCGATCGATCAAACCCTTATGGCGCGACGGGGACATCCCTTGGGCTTGGATCAGTTCCTCGGCGCCCACAGAAGTCAGGCGCTCGTCGGCGTATTCTAGGGGGAGTTCTAAGGCGGTGGCGATGCGAGTGGCGTATTTCTGGACTTTTCGGGCTTGAGTGCCCACTTCTCCGTTGAGGGAGTAGGGCAGGCCAGCCACCAAAATTTGCACTCTTCGCTCTTCCACGAGTTCTCTGAGACAAGCTACATCTCGATCGAAGGACGATCGTACCAGAGTAGTAATCCCCGTAGCGATTAAACCAGTGCCGTCACATCCGGCGATGCCGACTCGTTTGCTGCCGATATCTAATCCGAGGGCTGAAATCCATAATTTTTCGTTGAACATCAATCAATTTTAGATTTTAGATTTTAGATTTTAGATTTATTTGTTTCTGAGCCGGATATTTTTTTACGAACCGCGAAGACGCGAATAACGCGAAGGAAGAAGGGAAGAAGTTGGGTTTTTTCGGTTTGTAGTGAGGACTTTAGTCCGCATAAATAAGAGGACTAAAGTCCTCACTACAAACCCTTAATTTAGCCGACATTATATCAGAAATTAAGTTCTACTCTGGGGCGTCGCCGTCGATCGGCAATTCCGGCAAATTCAGAGGCAAAATGCTGCTAGCATCTGTTGCTCCAGATTCAGGATTTTGGCTGTTCAAAGGGTTAACTTGATTAGCTTGATTTTTTCCGGAGTCCAACAAAAAGGGCTTAATCTCAGACGACGCGGGCCCTGTTGTGGCTTCTCCAGCCATCGGGCCGAGCCAGGACATCCTACCCGGTACGGGTTTGCGAGTTGGCTGGAAGCTTTGCAGCATTTCTGATAGCTGGAGTCCTTCGAGGGAGACTAACTTGGACTCGCGCAATTTGTGCCACACCGATCGCGACATCAGCAAGCTGTGTTCCAAACGCACGGCTCCAAATTGCTCTAAATAAGCTTCCCGTTCCGGCTGATAGTCGGCGGAAGCCAGTTGCAGGCTTTGGACTGGGAAATCTTGAACGAGGCGCGCCATTTGGGATAGCAGTTCGGGGTACAACCAAGTGTAGGCCGGGTGCACTGTCAGTTGGGCGACGTGCGGCTGTTGGCCGTTGCGGGATAGCTGTATCTGAAAATAGCCGATCGCAGCTTTGCGCTGCGGTTCAAATACGTAGGCGCTGACTACCTCTGTTTTGCTCAGCCACTGTTTGACACCTTCAAATAAGGCGCCGAAGAAACTGGTTTTGAAGTCTTGAATGTGCCGATCGAATACTTGACGTACTAACGGCGGCATAGACGCGGTATCGAGTTGATATAAAAATTGAGCGTCAGCGTTGCTTACGGGCAGCAGGTTGGGCAAATCTGGCGTCGCGGAGGCCATTTCTTGGAGGCGTTCCGGGGCGATCGACCAATAAGTCATCTGGGCCAACGGCTGAAATCCGTTCTGGCGGTACAAGGCCAGGGAAGTTTTATCGCCGACATTCACCTCTAGCAGCCAGGTGCGTGCCTCCCAGACTGCCTCGAAGCAGTACCGCATCAGCATCGAACCAATGCCTTTGCTGCGGGCTTCTGGATCTACCCCGACGCGATCGATCCGCCAAGTGCTGCGGGTGCGGTTGAAAGGAGAAATCTGAATTATGCCCTTAACTGTCCCCTCTTCTTCGGCAACATGGGCTCGAAACAGCGACTGACCAGGGTTGGGAAACAAGCTAAACAGCTTTAGCAGCCCGTACCAGCGACGAATCTGCTGAAACTTTTTACCTAGTACCAAGTCGCAGCTTGCGCCCTTGCGTTTTTCTGGTTGTTCGGCTGTTTCCACGCACAATTGTTCCATCGCCTCGATGTCGCGGTACTGAAACGGGCGAATCACAACCTGGTTTTGGTTTTGGGAGGGAAATGAAGTCATATAGAAATTCTCAAGTGGTTAGTGGTTATTTGTTATTTGTTATTGGTTATTGGTTATTGGTTATTGGTTAGTGGTTATTGGTTATTGGTTATTGGTTATTGGTTATTGATGTCAACTTAATGTCAAACGTACTGCTGGTCTTCTGTTTACCGCTGAGGCCAGATCCCCCCTAGCCCCCCTTAAGAAGGGGGGGACAGGAGCATTCTCAAAGTCCCCCTTCTTAAGGGGGATTTAGGGGGATCTGGCCTCAGCGGTAAACAACATATACAAAGGCTTTTAGCTTTAACTTGACAGGCTTTGGTTGGCGAGTCACTCACGAAAGTTGAGAACCCTAATAGCACGAAACTGGACAAGAAAATTAAAAAATCAAATATCTTTAAGAAAGGGGAAGAGTTAGGGAAGTTTTGAGTTCTTAACTTAGATTTTTTAATTCTTCACCCTTTCTTGGTCGATCTAAAATTAAAAATTTCAAATCATTTGTTTGACTTTTTAATTTTCAGTCTTCAACTCAAGATTTTGCTCGGCAGAGGTCGAATTAAAACGACTGGTGTTCGCTCGTCAGCATTCCCGGCGGGGTTGCTGCGTAACGCTTGCTCTAAAAATGTTACCGATAAATCGGAGGTCGCTGCTAATATCTTAACTGCTTTTAAGTCATTAGCGTCTACGATCGCCGCCGCAAGTCCAGTTTCTCGTTGAATTTCCTCTACAACTTGCTGGGGATTGTCCGGGCCAAGCACGATAAATTGGTCGAAGGGAGGCAAAGTTCCCGTAACATCGTCGATTAGCCTGGCTTGTTCCCCTGCAAGTTGGTAAAAGACTCCCGGTTTACCGAATATTTTAGCTATAGAGCCGATCGCAAATGCGGCCACTACACGCCAAGGCCCAACTACATCAACCAATGTCTGCATTCCGCAAGCGGTGGCCAAACTCGACATCGGCAAGAAAAACAAGCAGACTCGCTTGGCTACCCATCCGGGTTTGACTTCGCTGGGATGGCGGTAGCGTCCCTGCATCAAGGCTAAGGGAGTTTCGGCGAGGGCGACAATATCACCTTTGTTGGCGCGCGGTAACACGTAACGCTTGACAATTTCGACGGGATTGTCGAGTTCGGCGAGGATGTGGGTGCGAATTGGGAAGACTTCTGCAACGCCGACATTGCGGGCTGTGGGTACGGTGTCCGAGTTGGGAAATTGCAGCGGGACTACTACGTTGCGGACTCTGGGGATGCGCCCGCTTGGGCCGTAGGTGATGAAATGTATTTGCACCCAAGCTGACTGCAATTTGTTTAAATCTTGCCCTTGAATGTCTACGGAAACTTTAATTTTCGTGTTTTTTTGGGCTTTAACAATATAGCCGAACCAGTAATCGTCTGCTCTTGCTTCTGCGTCTTCGTGACCAGGAATGACTTTTGTCTGGGAAGTCACGCCGTCTAAACTTCCGTCTGACAGCAGTTTCACCTGTGCCCGCACATCTGGCAACATAATCTCGAACCGCTGTGTCAGATTGCGGAATTCCATTTCGCCAACCAACAGATAGCGGTTGGGTTCGTTTATGGCTAAGTGCCATTCTCCGGCTGTAAGTTCTAGTTTATTTGCACTCCCAGTCCGGCGATAGTTCAACTCTAGGCCCAATCCGCCCAATGCCAGCAGCGAACCGGCTGCTGCGATTCCTGTTGCTAAAGTCTCAATCACTCAAATCACCGCCAATAATATTTTGTGTTTACTGTAGTCGATCTCGGGTACTTCGAGATCCGATCCGGCAGTAATTGCATTTGCTGGGTTTGCTGGGGGGATGCCAGTTAGTAAATTTTGCTGTCAGCGGTTTGGATGTTGGCGGGCTGTGGGGATGGGATGTGCGATCGGTTGAGTTAAGATTTGAAATATCAAATTACTGAATTCGCGATGCCAGCTAAAGATATCTACCATGATGCCGTCAAGCAAGCGCTGATTAAAGATGGCTGGTTGATTGTAGCCGAAAACTATATGCTGGAATATGGTGGTGATAAACTTTATCCTGATATTGCCGCCGAAAAGTCGATAGCAGCAGAACAGCAAGGACGAAAAATTATTGTTGAGGTGAAGAGTTTTTTAGGCCGCTCTTTCATCAACGATCTAGAAAATGCAGTTGGTCAATATATCATTTATCGTAATGTTTTACAAGCCCAAAAATCTGAGTACGAATTGTATTTAGCGGTCGCAACTAGGGTTTATAAGGATGGTTTTCAAAAGAAACTCGCCCAATTAATTGTTGAAACTAATCGGGTGAAATTGCTAACTTTTGACACTGAAGAGGAGGTAATTGAGCGATGGATAAATTAGAGTATTATCGTCATTTGATTCGGAAAGTTTTAACTGAATATTACGAATTGGGGTCAAAATCGACCAATTCAAAGCTAGAAAATGTGCTGGTTTTTGACGAGGAACACGACAATTATTTATTGATGGTAATGGGTTGGCAGGGGGAAGAACGGATTAAGGTCAATACTATTCACGTGCGATTGCGGGATGGCAAAATTTGGATTGAGGAGGATTGGACAGAAGATGGGGTGGTGACAGATTTTTTGCAGGCTGGGGTTTCGCGGGAAGAGATTGTTTTGGCGTTTCATCCACCGCATTTACGGCAATATACAGAGTTTGCGATCGCTTAAGAAAGGCGATCGCCCTTCTAACTATCTCATCTAATTCGTTTAAAATTTAGATAAAAAGCAGCCACGATCCCTATGACACTAGCCATCACTCCAACCAAGCAGTATATCGAACAACGCAACGGAGGGTATTGGATTCAAGGAACTCGCATTTCCTTCGATTCAGTCGTTTATTCCTTCTTGAATGGAGAAGCACCCGAAAGCATTGCCCAAAATTTTCCACTTCTTTCGCTAGAACAGGTTTATGGTGCGATCGCCTTTTATCTTGCCAACCGAGAAATCGTTGATGCGTACTTAGAAGAAGGTGAAGCAGAATTTAAGGAATTGCAACAGTCTTTGAGACAAAAAAGTCCACTTCTGTACCAACAATTGATAACTGCTCAAAATCGGAAAAAAGGCGCATTATGACGAAAATTAGATTAAAAATTTGCGTTTTCATGCTTCTAGAAATCGCCACTATAGCTATCTTCGCTCCACAACTCACTAAGAGTGCGATCGCTCAATCCATCACAGACAAAAGCTGCGTCGCCGATATTGTAGGTGAAGATATTGGCTCACAAGTTAATATCAGATCGGGTGCTGGAAGCATTTTTAGCGTTGTAGGCACTGTATCGGTAGGAAATCTAGTCATTGTCGCTAATGATGACCAAAATAAAAGTGCTGTCGTATCTCCACTCAGTCGCAAAGATAGTGAAGGAAATGTCTGGTATTTGACGACAAGATTGAGAGCAAGTGAGTACAAAGGTTGGATCAAAGCAGACTTTTTGAAACTCAGATGTCCTAATCCCTAGGTGTGGCGCTCAAAAAGAGGAGGCACTCTGCACGGACTTTCTCTTTTATTTTACTTTAAATATGCGATCGCCCAAACAACTCTCGATCGCACTTATCCGATTCTATGTACTTAAGTATTTGCCACCAAACTTCAAGTATGAATTCGGCACAACTCCTACGAGAATTCCCTGATATTTATTTACCAGGACAGTGCGAACAACACCTCAACAACGCCCTTACCTCATTAACCTCGTTTCTCCGAGGAACTTAGAGAAACTTCTAGAAGTGCTGCTGTGCGGGCGAGGTATTAAATTCATTGTGAAAAATATTAGCTTAAACCATTTTTGGGTTAATATCGATACATAACCACAAATTAGGTGATACTCAAATAAAGGCGATCGCCCGATCGATGTCTCTTAAAAAAACAGCTTGCCTAAGTGTAGTCGAGCAAAAAGAATATCCGCATCGCTGCAATAGCGAATTGTCATATGCCATCATCCCAGGCTTCAATCTTTAACAAACTCATAGGTAGCGCCCCGCTGCGAGCTGTTTTGATTGTCCCCTTCGTGTTACAAATCATGGGGGCGGTCGGCATTGTTGGCTACTTATCTTTTCGCAACGGACAGAAAGCAGTCAACGATTTGGCATCTCAACTGCGGACTGAAGTCAGCAGCCGCATTGACCAGCATCTGGACAGCCAACTCGACACAGCACGCCACCTTGCTCAAGTTAATGGTGATGCCTTCGATGTGGGATTGCTCGATCCCAAAGATTTAGATAATATGGCTCGTTTTTTCTGGAAACAGATGCAATTGTTTAATGTCGGCTACATCAGCTTTGGCGCTCCAGGAGGCGAGTATGCGGGTGCTGGATATCAAACAGATCAAAATATTATTTCTGGCATCAGCAATCCAAAGCAACGTGGCAATCGAGATCATTACTTTTACAATACAGATAGTCAGGGCAATCCCACTAAGCTTGCTGAGATATTTAAAAATTTTGAGTTCGAGAAAGAACCGTGGTACTCAAACACGGTTAAAGCTGGAAAACAGACATGGGTTTTATATCAGTGGACAACCACGCCTTATCCTCTGTCTGTTTCTGCAAACAGACCGATTTATGACAAGAACAATCAACTAATTGGTGTCATAGTCATCGACCAGCGTCTTTCGGAAATTAGCGATTTTTTGCGTAAATTGAAAGTCAGTAAATCGGGCAAAACGTTTATTTTGGAACGCAGCGGGCTAATTGTTGCGAGTTCCAGCACCGAGCAACCTTTTAAATTGATTGATGGCAAGCCTAAACGGTTAAACGCATCAGAAAGTAGCGATGTGCTGATCCGATCGACATCTCAATATTTAGTTAAGCATTTTGGCGATCTCAACAAGATTAAAGATAATCAACAGCTTGATTTCTTGCTGAATAAAGAACACCAGTTTGTCCAAATTTTACCCTGGAAAGATGAGTGGGGATTGGATTGGTTGGTAGTTGTGGCGGTTCCTGAATCGGATTTCATGGGGCAAATTAATGCTAATACTCGCACTACGATTCTATTTTGTATCGGCGCCTTAATTGTGGCTACGGTTGTGGGTTTTTACACTTCCCGCCTGATTGCTGGGCCGATCGCACTATTGAGCCAAGCATCACAGGATTTCGCCTCTGGGAAGTTCGATCGCACTGTGGAAGTCTCCGGTAAGAATGAACTGGGTGTGCTTTCGGAATCCTTCAACGATATGGCGCAGCAACTGCGCGACTCTTTTACAGCCCTAGAAAATACCAACCTCGAACTCGAACATCGCGTCGAAGAACGCACCGTAGAACTCAAAATTGCCAAAGAAATGGCAGACGGCGCCAACCGCGCCAAAAGCGAATTTTTGGCTAACATGAGCCACGAATTGCGAACTCCCCTCAACGGCATTTTAGGCTACGCACAAATTCTCCAGCGCAGCGAACCGATGACGCAAAAAGGACGCAGCGGTGTTGATATCATTTATCAGTGCGGTTCGCACCTGCTAACGCTGATTAATGATGTCTTGGATTTGTCGAAAATTGAAGCCCGGAAACTCGAATTGCATCCCACAGCTTTTCACCTACCTTCATTCATCCAAGGTGTTGCGGAAATCTGCATGATTCGCGCCCAGGAAAAGGCAATTACCTTTGATTTGCAGATTGATTCGCAACTCCCGACAGGGGTTTGCGGTGATGAAAAACGTTTGCGCCAAGTGCTGCTAAATTTGCTGGGAAATGCAACTAAGTTTACGGAAAAAGGCGGAGTGGTTTTTCAGGTTGATGTGATTAAAGATGCTGAGTTTTCCGATTCAAGTTCTCAGTTAAATTTAAATCAAAAAATATATAAAATTCGCTTTACAGTTGAAGATACAGGCCCGGGAATGACCGCAGTACAAGTTAAGAAAATATTCTTGCCTTTTGAGCAAGTAGGTGATGTGAAAAAACAATCGGAAGGTACTGGATTGGGACTTGGGATCAGTCAAAAGATTGTGGGCTTAATGCAGAGTGAAATTGCGATCGACAGTCGTGCAGGAGTTGGCAGTATTTTTTCCTTTGAAGTGTCACTCCCGGAGGCGCAAAATTGGGCTGATAGTTCGAGAATCGTCGAACAGGGCGCTGTTTTGGGTTACTTGGGTGAAAAACGCAAAATTCTGGTGGTGGATGACAGGTGGGAAAATCGGGCTGTGCTGGTGAACTTGCTAGAACCGATCGGCTTTAAGATGATTGAAGCGGCTGATGGTAAGGAAGGACTCGATATCGCTTTAGCCACCAAACCCGATTTAATCCTCACCGATTTAGCGATGCCGGTGATGGACGGATTCGAGTTTTTGCACCAAATCCGCGCTCATCCTCAACTGCGAGATGCGATCGTGCTAGTGTCGTCTGCAAGCGTGTTTGAGATCGATCGCCAAAAGAGCCTGGATGCAGGCGGAAATGATTTTTTGCCAAAACCAGTACAAGCAGATGTATTGCTAGGCTTACTTCAAAAATATTTGCAATTGGACTGGGTATATGACGACACAGTAACTGCGCGTAAAAAAGCGCAAAATGCGATGCCAAATGAAATGCAGATTCCGGCGATCGAGATTTTACAGTTATTAGATGAACAAGCTCAATCTGGCGATTTAGATGCGGTAATCGAGATTGCCGAGGAAATCCAAACAGCGAATCCAGAACACGCGATTTTTGCCCAAAAAATACTCGTTTTGGCAGAAGGTTTTCAAGTCAAAGAGCTGCGGGCATTGATTCAAGAACATTTATCAAAAGTTTAAGGGGGAAAATCATGCTTGAGTCTGATAAAAAATTTATTTTGATAGTAGATGACAGTGCCACCAATTTGTCTGTGCTGTCGCAAGCCTTAAAAACAGCAGGCTACAAAGTGCGGGTAGCCGTGGACGGAGAATCGGCGCTCGTTATGCTAGAAAAATGTCCGGTCAATCCGGCAAAAAACTTTTTTCCAGAACTAATTTTGCTAGATGTGCAAATGCCGGGAATCGACGGCTTTGAAACCTGTCGCCGAATTAAAGAGAACCAGCTAACAAAGGCAATTCCAGTCATTTTTATGACTGCTTTAGCAGATGCCGAAAGTAAGATGAAAGGATTGTCATTAGGTGCGGTGGATTACATCACAAAACCTTTTGAACAAGACGAAGTAATTGCGAGAGTTAACATTCACTGGCGGCTCAAAGAGTTGACCGACAATCTGGAACAGCAAGTTACAGAACGCACTTGCGCTTTACAAAAAGCCCAAGTCAAGGTAGTGCAGCAAGAAAAACTGTCCGCCCTGGGACAACTCGTGGCGGGAGTCGCCCATGAAATTAACAACCCGCTGAGTTTTATGGTCAGCAACATTGCGCCTGCAAAGGAATATCTTACTGAGATTACAGAACTTCTTAGCCTTTATCAAAAATATTATCCTGAACCTCCATCAGATATCGCTAGCAAGATTGAAGACATAGATTTGGAGTTTGTGATCGAGGATTTTTCTCACTTGTTAGATTCCATGGAAGTAGGCACTGAGCGCATTAAAGATATTTCGCTGTCGCTGCGAAACTTTGCTCGTTCGGATGGAGATACTGTGAGCGCGATTGAGCTGCACCAAACTCTAGATAGTACGCTGTTGCTGTTAAAACACCGACTCAAGGATCAAGGATGTCGCCCCGCCATTGAAGTTATCCAAAACTACGGTGAATTGCCCCTAATTAAATGCTATCCCGGCCCGATGAACCAAGTGTTTATGAATTTGCTGGCAAATGCGATTGATGCTGTGGAAGAGGCTTGGGAAAAAGACCAGCGTCCTCTGAATATTACGATTAGTACGGAAGTTTTGCGCGAAAGTGCGATCGTCCGAATTGCGGATAACGGGTTGGGAATGACGGAGGAGATTCAACAACATTTGTTTGAACCTTTGTTTACCACGAAAGCGGTTGGTAAGGGCACGGGGCTGGGATTGTCGATCGCTAAGCAGATTGTGAGTGATAAGCACGGCGGTCAATTGTTCTGCAAGTCTATCGCCGGGAAAGGTACTGAATTTGCGATCGAACTTCCTATTTAATTTTATAGAAGAAGGAAGAAGGAAGAAGGAAGAAGGAAGAAGGAAGAAGGAAAGCAATGGTTTCAGCTATTAATAACTTCCTAACTGTGTCGGCTTGAAATCAAAGCCGATGATATCGGAATTATAGCCGAGTGCGAGCGTTCCCAATCGCGATCGATCGCGAGAGTGCGAGCAATTATTCTGAACCCTTACGAGGGATTATTCTGAACGCGAGCGGGGGGTTATTCTGAACGCGAGCGGGGGGTTATTCTGAACGCGAGCGGGGACGCTCGCACTGCACAACATCAATAGCTAATTTGCAAAGTCACAGAAGCATTTACCTGCTGTTCCCCTCCTATCACCGGTGTTGGAAGAGCAATATCACCAGCAGCACGAACACCACCAAAATTCTGGTACACAGGAGGCGGTGCGGAAGCACCGTTGACTTGAATGCTGAGAATTTCTCCCCGCTTGAAGTTGAGCGCGTTTAAGACTGCATCTGCTTGCGATTGAGCGTCTTGAGTTGCTTTTTTGAGTGCTTGTTTTTGAGCTTGGGCGATCGCACTTTCGGTAGCTACAAAGCTCACACCTTGAATTCGGGTTGCTCCGGCGCTCACTGCATCGTCTAGCAAAGTGCCAGCAGATTGAGTATTGATACGAAAACTGACGGTATTTGTAGCAGTATACCCTATTAATAAGCGCTGTTGGTTGTTTTCGTAGCTGTAATTCGGGTTGAGGGAGATGCCGGTAGTTTCGAGTTTTTGTACTTGGCGCGATCGCAGTAACTCTACCACAGCGGACGATCGCTTTGCCGCTTCCTGCTGCACCTCGGCCGCCGTTTTTCCCTGCACCTCAACCCCCAAATACACGAAAGTTTGAGTTGTCGGAATCGCTTCCACACCTCGCCCAGTAACCGTTAGCGTTCTGATCCGCTGTTCTTGAGCCTGTACCGGATCTAATCTCACAAAACTAACGAGAGTTAAGGTTAAACATAACGCTGTTAGCAGACTGCGGAAATTGATTCTAGTATTGCGTTGCAAATTTGAATTCATAAACTCGATGCTCCTCACATACAACAGATGATATACTTGACCTTCGCACTGGAATTGCTAAAGATTCAGCCTGTTACGTTTTTAGCAACTAAAAATTTTAGTCATTAGTCATTAGTCATTAGTCATTGGTGCATCTGGGTTTGGCAAATATATCTGTAGGGGCGAAGCATGACCGCAGTGAATATGAAATTATAACTAATAACTTATATGCGGTCATGCTTCGCCCTCTTCAAAACCCAGATGCACCCTTGGTCATTAGTCATTAATCATTGGTTATTAGTCATCAGTCATTATTTTTTATATGCAATCCTTAAAACAAGCTGCCCGCCAACTCAAAAAAGAGACTTACGCTGTTTATTTAGCCAGTACAGACCAAAGAGTACCTTGGTACGCGAGAGTTTTAGCAGGTGTTACAGTTGCCTATGCCTTTAGCCCGATCGACTTAATTCCCGACTTCATCCCAATTCTCGGCTACTTGGACGATTTAATAATTGTACCATTAGGAATTTGGTTGGTAATCAAGATGATTCCGCCACAAGTTTTAGCCGAGTGTCGGGAAAAAGCAGCCGCGGAAATAGAGCGAGGAAAACCGATAAATAGGACAGCCACTGCTGTAATTATTGCCATCTGGATTAGCTTGGGAATATTAGCTGCTATTTTGCTGAAACAAATATTGAAACGTTAGAATACCCGGCGGTTGAAACCGCGGCTATACAGACAAAACCCGAGCTCAGAGGGGTTGAAGAATAAGCAGTGAAAATTATCTTATTTTATTCAGTCCGCGAAGGCGGACATGGTTTGTGTAGACGCGGTTTCAACCGCCGTCTTATGGCGGACATCGTTTGTGTAGGCGCGGTTTCAACCGTGCGTCCGATATTCATGATATTATATTGTAGGGCGATCGCGCCTGACCTTAAAAAAACTCCCCGTATCAAACACTAAGTATTATTTATCCCTTAAAAAAATCCCAGAACTAACTATCCAACTATGACTCAAACTACCGATCACCTCAGCCACCTCAACCCATCCCAGCGCCAAGCAGTCGTCCATTACAACGGGCCGCTGTTAGTAGTAGCAGGCGCCGGTTCCGGGAAAACCCGGGCTCTAACTTACCGCGTAGCTAACTTAGTTCGCACCAACCGAGTCGATCCTGAAAATATTCTAGCGGTGACATTTACCAATAAAGCCGCTAGGGAGATGAAAGAAAGAATTGAGAAATTGCTGGCGACTCAGCAAGCTGAAGCGGAATATGGCAAACCTTTGGCAGATTTAGCGCCGGAAATACAGACGAAATTGCGATCGCAAATTTACCACAGAATTACCAAACAGATTTGGATGGGGACTTTCCACTCTCTGTGCGGCCGGATTCTCCGCTACGACATTGAGAAATATCAAGACGAAAAAGGCCGCCAGTGGAAGAAGAATTTTTCGATTTTTGACGAGTCAGATGCTCAAACTCTCGTCAAACAAATCGTTACCAAAGTCCTCAACCTCGATGATAAGAAATTTGACCCGCGCAAAGTCAGATATGTCATCAGCAACGCTAAAAATAAAGGTTGGTCGCCTCAAGAATTCCTCGCCGCCGAACCGGATTATAGAGGGCGCGTAATTGCCGATGTTTACAGTCGCTACCAAGATGCTTTAGCAGCTAACAACGGCTTAGATTTTGACGATTTAATTCTCGTTCCAGTTAAACTATTATCCCAAAATGAGCAAGTTTTAAATTATTGGCATAGAAAGTTTTGCCATATTTTAGTAGACGAATATCAAGATACTAACCGCACTCAATACGATTTGATTCGGATGTTAGTCACGAATAACGTTGACCCGAAACAGTTTGATAAATGGCAAAATCGCTCGATTTTTGTCGTGGGCGATGTCGATCAATCAATTTACAGTTTTCGGATGGCAGATTATACTATCTTGCTGGAATTTCAAGAGGATTTCGGCGATGGTTTGTCGGACGAGAAGACTCAGACAATGGTAAAATTAGAGGAGAATTATCGATCGCGCGAAAACATCCTCGAACTCGCCAACCACTTGATAGAACACAATACCGAACGCATTGATAAGGTTCTGCGCCCGACTCGCGAACCCGGAGCTCCGGTTGTGGTGTGGCGCGCTGACAACGAAATAGATGAAGCGCAATTTGTAGCTGGTCAAATTCAAACGCTGAAGCGCCAAAACTCCGAATACGAACACGGTAGCAACTTTGCAATTCTCTACCGCACAAACGCTCAATCTCGCTCCTTTGAAGAAGCGTTAATGTACTTAGATATTCCCTACAATATTGTCGGCGGGCTGAAGTTTTACGATCGCAAAGAAATCAAAGATATCTTAGCATACCTGCGAACGATCGCCAATCCCGACGATAGCGTCAGCCTCAAACGCATCATCAACACTCCCCGCCGCGGCATTGGCGACACCACATTTGGTAAAATCGAAGAGGCTGCAACTCAGTTGGGGATTCCGTTGTGGGAAATCCTCAGCGATGAGTCTTCTGTAAATACTCTCGCAGGGCGATCGGCAAAAGCGATCGTTAAGTTTGCCCAAATGATCGGTAATTGGCAACAAAAACTTGAAACTACGTCCGCGTCACAAATTGTCCAAGGAATTATCGAAGATTCCGGTTACATTGACGATTTGAAAAACCAAGGAACCGAAGAAGCCGAAAATCGGATCGAAAACGTTCGAGAATTGTACAATGCGGTGATCCAATTTGAAGAACAAAACGAAGAACCGACCCTCACATCATTTTTAGCAAAAGCATCTTTAGCATCCGATTTAGATGACTTGAAAGAAGACGATTCCCGCGTATCGCTGATGACGCTGCACTCAGCCAAAGGGTTAGAATTTCCCGTAGTCTTTCTCGTCGGAATGGAACAGGGTTTATTTCCCAATTTCCGCAGTTTAGATGACCCAAAGGCGATCGAAGAAGAACGCCGTTTGTGCTACGTCGGCATCACTCGCGCCCAGGAATTGCTATTTCTCACTCACACTCGCGAACGCCGCCTCTGGGGAGGATACCGCGAACACTGCACGCCTTCGCTATTTTTGGGAGAATTGCCAACACATTTGTTGGCTGGAAGTACGAAGAAAACTAAGACAGCTAAAACGGCTGCATCCCAGGGAAAAACTAATAATTCAGCAGCCCATTCTGGGAGTTCTCCATCAGAGTGGAAAGCTGGGGAACGAGTTTTTCATCATGCTTTTGGAGTTGGAGAAATTACTCACGTTTTGGGAGTAGGCGATAAAACTAATCTGGCAATTAAGTTTACAGGTTTGGGCCGTAAAATCATCGATCCGAGGACGGCGAAGTTGCAGCGAGTGTGATAGAAAATTCGTGTCGGCGGGTTGAAGAAGACCCGGCGGTTGAAACCGCGTCTATACAGGCAAAACCCGCCTCCGCGGGTTGAAGAATGGACGGTAAAAATGCGATAAAAATTACGTTTTTGTCTTCAGTCCGCGGAGGCGGACATCGTTTGTGTAGACGCGGTTTCAACCGCCGGATTTTCTAAGTAAAAAGCAGAAATAAAAACATAAACTCTTATGTCTTACAGTCAATTTACAACGATCGGCAAAGTTAAAGAAGCCTTCAATCTCACAGTAGTGGAAGGAATCAGATTTTTGCCGGAAATTGAGCCGATCGCACCTGGAACAGCCTTGCAGACCATGCTGGAGACAAATTTGCCTTGGGCGATCGCCACCAGCACCGAAAAAGCCCGTTCTGAAGCCATTATCAACCCTGTCTTGCTGGAAGTTCGCAGGATTCTCAACCAACAAATCAGCGTGTTTTCGGGTGAGGAATTCAATGTCGATGCTGCTGTTGGACTTACAGGAGTCTGCGATTTTCTGATCAGTCGTTCCCCCGAACAATTAGACATTGAAGCCCCAGCCATTGTGATGGTAGAAGCTAAAAAAGGAGATTTGAAAGTAGGTTTGGGGCAGTGTATTGCGGAAATGGTGGCGGCCCAGAGGTTTAATGAAGCGAAAGGGCGATCTATCTCAGCCATCTACGGTAGCGTTTCCAGCGGCACAGCTTGGCGGTTTCTCAAGCTAGAAGGGCAAATAGTGACGATCGATCTTACCGACTATCCCCTACCTCCCGTCGATCGAATATTGGGATTTTTAGTGTGGATAGTACGCCAAAATTAGCATCATATCAAATCTGCTTTTCTCTGAACAGGCAAGATGCCTGTTCCACAAAGAGTGAATTTTTTTGTGGAACAGGCATCTTGCCTGTTGCTAAAAGACTTATTAAGAATGATACAACATCTTATATCTTATTCGTCGGCAATTTCATTACAATTTTAATTATTGTGGGATGGGCGTCCCGCCCGTCCAGAAAAGACGGGCGGGACGCCCATCCCACAAATATGTGTAAATTATTTAATTTCTATTACTAAACAACCAAAGTCCGAACAGAAGGGGACTCAAAAGAAATAATTCAAAGCTATCGCGTAGGAAACCTTCTGGCTTAACAGTCAAGATGCCTGTTCCACAATAAAATTTACTCTTTGTGGAACAGGCATCTTGCCTGTTCCTAAAATACTTATTAAAATGATCCAACATCTCATATCTTATTCGACTACCTGAGATTCCACACGCCTGTATTTACCAGCCAAACGTTCTCGACGCTGGCGGCGGTTGTCAGCTTCAAATATGGCAATTGCTTCATCTAACTTCAAATTGAAAGCGTCCAACTGTCGGCAGACTTCACGGATATTTTCAACGTGTCGCTTTCTGGTTTCAGCATCGGGGATTCTAGGTTGTTGATTCATCGTAAGTTCCAATCCATTTTGATTTCTTGAATGCTTGCTGCTGAGGCATCGACAATAGCCTCTCCGTCTTCTATCGTTCCATACAGAAAGTTTAACGTATCCGCAGTCGCAGCGGGTTGAGATTCTGTCACCTGCTGCAAAAGCCTGTACAAACGATTGTAAGAGGTTCTCAACCTTTCCTTAATATTATCCAGAGATTCTAGTTCCGGGAGTGTTGCTTCTGTCTCGCCAAACTGCTGCATGAATATATATTCTGTGGCGGTTGTTTCGTTGAGGATTTCCACTAGCCGTCGCTGCAATGTGAAAATTGTGTTCAGGATGTCATCAGGTAGCTTTGCCATTGTCCTTGATTTTTAGGGATAACTCAGACATGATAGAGGAGACGGCAGTGCCGTGTCCCTACAATGTTATTCTAAATAGGGACACGACACTGCCGTCTCCTAATTTCTGCTACTAATAATTCCAATGCAACCGGAAACGAGATCACTCCTCAAATCTAAAATCTAAAATCGATTGACTTCCCTGCTTCGCTAATAACGCACTTCCATAGGCAGCGGCAGTATGAATCGGCGTTTGAACAGGCACTTTCAAATAACGCTGACGAATCGCACTCCAAACCAGATTTTTGGCGCCGCCGCCAGCAGTATAAACTTTAGTCAAAGGAGTTGCACCGAATTCTTGCAATAATTGATATCCCCGCGCTTCAATCCGCGCGATGCTTTCTAACAAACCGTGCAGAAATTCTACTGAATCAGTCGGACGCGGTTCGATTCTCGGCGGCAAATTGGGGTCATTAATTGGAAAGCGATCGCCCTTTTTCAACAACGGGTAATAATCCAGTAAACTCTCTTGATCTGGATCGATTTGTGTGCTATAATTTCTTAACTCAGCATCAGTAAAAAAGTGTCGCAGCACCGCACCTCCCGTATTAGAAGCACCTCCAACTAACCACAAATCGCCTGCCAGGGCGGGCACGGGGGCACCGCCCCTACAAAGGGGGGGGAAACGATGGCTGTAAATTCCGTATCTCGAATCATCTACGCGGGTATGACTTAACAGTTTCACAGCTAAAGTTGAACCGAGAGAAGTTACTGCTTCCCCCGGTGAATTGACACCGCTTGCTAGAAATGCTGCAATGCTATCGGTTGTGCCAGCATAAACTGTACAATGGCGTGGAAATCCGAAGCGATCGCCCACTTGAGCCCTCAATTCCCCTACAGGCGTGCCCGGTGCGACAACTTGCGGCAATTTAGGCGTTACAGCGCCCGCAATTCCCTGGATCAGCCAATCGGGATAGCACAAAGTATCAACATCGAAACCGAGTTTTAAAGCATTGTGATAGTCGCTAATTCCCAATTTTCCGTGCAGCAAAAACGCCAACCAATCGGCTTGATGCAGGAAATAAAGCTTCTCAATAACAGGCAAGATGCCTGTTCCACAAAGACTGAATTGTGTTGTGGGGTGGGCTTCTAGCCCGCCCTCCTGCCACCAGAGGAGTTTGGCGAGGCTGGATGTGGCGCTTAAGACTGTGTGGTTGGCTGGTGCGATCGCCCGTAACCTCTCTGTCACCGCTGCACCGCGCCCATCGTTGTATAAAATCGGCTCACATACGGGTATACCTTGCGTATCGCACAGCATGACTGTGGAGGATGTGCCATCAAGGGCGATCGCGCTTACCTGATTGCGGATGGTTGCGGGGATTTGCTCAATTACAGCCGAGAGTGCATTTTGCCACACCGAGGGCAATTCCGGCTGTTGTGCGTCGGCAAAAGTGTATTCTGTTTCACAATGGATTGTACCCTGGGAGTCGATGATTGTCGATCGAGCGCCCGTAGTACCGAAATCTATTCCCAAATAAAGATTCATTTATAGCAGTTGACAGTTGACAGTTGACAGTTGACAGTTGACAGTTGTTGTAGGGTGTGTCGCCATTGAAAATCCCTCAACACAAATCGACAATCGAGCGAGCGACGCACCTGTGCATAGACGTAAAGTAGTTGTAGGGTGCGTCGCCCTTGAAAATCCCCCAACACAAATCGACAATCGAGCGAGCGACGCACCTGTGCCTAGACGTAAACTAAGCAAACCAAACAATTCTTTTGTAGCCAAACTTTTTCTAAATCATCTAAATATAAACGAATTTGGCTCAAGATTAACTCTCCCCTTTGCATCCATTAGCTAAGCGATCGTACTCAGCTTCTTCCGCCGCAATATCAACATTTATCTGCTCTTGATTTGCGTAGTAGTAAGCGAGTGATCCATGAACTTGGGCTAAATTTAAGTGAGAAATTTCAGCAATAATTTCTTCTGGACTCATCCCCATCTTGTACCAAACGGCGATTCGCTGAACGGTGATTCTAGTTCCTGCGATGCGGGGGCGATTTCCACAGGTTTCTGGTGTGGAAATTATCAGAGTGCCAATATCAGTTAAAGTTGGCATATATTTGAATCTGAGGTTAAAAATGTCAACTTAATTATAGCATAGGTTTATTATCATTTCAAGGCTTAGGTATGGGGGCGAGAAACCCGGTTTCTACGACTTTTGTGTTGAGTGACGATAAATATAGCAAGAAACCTGGTTTCACCAGATTATCGTGCTTCGACATATTCACATAGCGTAGTTGGTTCGGGAATGGGTAAACCTTCCTCTCGCAATCCTTCTAAGTGAAATTCGATCGCTTCTTTAATTTGCTGCTGTACTTCTGCAAGGGTTGCGCCTGTGGCTGCACATCCGGGTAAATCGGGCGCGTAAGCTGAATAGTTATTCGGTGTTTTTTCGATCAGAATGGCATAACGCATTATTCAGCCTCGACTTTAGAGTAGATTATCTTTGAGAAGTTGAGCTTTGACATCCTCTAGGCTAATGCCTTTTCCTTCTCGAAATTGCTGGCGAGACTTCCTAACTCTTTCTTTAAATAGGGGATGATTTTCTAAATCGTAATCAAAGGCATCATCTTCATCAGAAAAACCCCGCAATACACCGATCGCCTTTCCTTCTTTCAAGATGATAATGTCTTCTGCTTCGGCAAGTTTCAGGTATTTTGAGACATCTGTTTGTAAGTCGGTCAAAGTGACTGTTTTGATTATCTATTCCTCCGTTGGTTCAGTAGTTTTTCCTTCACGCAACAGCCATTGGGCCGCTTGTGATCTAGGAACAATTACGATAATTTATACAATATTGTACCGAACGTCATAGAAAATACGAATTTCATCAACTCTCAGGCGATATTGCGGTTTATCCATCTCCCGCAAGCGTTTAATTCTGCTTTTGCTTTCTTGGCTGGGATTGTGTAGGAGATGGGTTTCAATTGCATCGATTACTTTACTGCGATCGGTTTATCTGAGACGTTTTAGGTCTTGCAAAGATTCGGTTGTAAACTCTATTTTATAGGGCATATCTAAGCTGTATGTATTTTAATTTGTATAGCCAGACGGGTTTTGGAATAGGCAATCAGGGTTTAGACACTGGCTCATAAAATATGCTTAGAGATTACAGATTAAAGCTCTCGATGCGATGCCAGCGGACATGGTGTTAAATGTCAAATAGCAGAGCCGGGTAAGGACACAGCATTGCCGATATGTGTCAACTTAACCCCAAAACCTTTGTATCTCTCGCTTTTATCCGAGGCCCGATCCCCCTAAATCCCCCTTAAGAAGGGGGACTTTGAGATCGCTCCGGTTCCCCCCTTCTTAAGGGGGAGTAGGGGGCAAGCTAAGGGGGGATCTGGCCTTAGGAATAAACAGCAATCTCTGACTACGTTTGACCTTAAGTTGAGACTAATAAGCAATGCCTAAGTCCCCACTCAAAACTCCTTAAACTTTTGTCCCGCACTCAGGACAAAACTTATTACTCGAAACATTCTTGGCGCCGCAACTCGGACAATAAATCAACTCCGCAGATTCCAATTTACTCCGTTCGGGTAAACCAACCATTTGAGCATTACTCTTACCTGGAACTACCATCGGATAGCAGTTTTCGTCCCTCGTCACCTTCACGTTCATCAGCACTGGGCCGTCGTGAGCAAGCATTTGCCCGATCGCACCCTCCAACTCATCCGGCCCTGAAACCAGCATCCCCTTCACGCCGTAAGCCTCAGCCAGCATCACAAAATCCGGCATCCCCACAGTCATGTTCGAGGACGAATAACGCTCCCCATAGAACGCTTGCTGCCACTGCCGCACCATTCCCTGCCAACCGTTATTTACAATCACAATCTTGACATTAATGCCGTATTGTGCTAAGGTTCCGAGCTCTTGAATATTCATTTGGATGCTAGCGTCGCCAGCAATACAAATCACTTGCTCGTTGGGTAGCGCCATTTTCGCGCCCATCGCCGCCGGCAGCCCGAAACCCATTGTTCCCAAACCAGCGCTGGAAATCCAGCGGCGCGGCCCGTTGTTTAAGAATTGAGCCGACCACATTTGATGTTGACCTACATCCGTTGTGTAGTAAGCATCCGGCGCTTGAGTCGCCAACTCCGAAATCACCTGCTGGGGAGACAAAATATCGGGGTAGTGAGGCACAACTAACGGATAATCCTGTTTCCAGCGATCGATCCTGTGCAGCCATTCCCCAGTTTGTCCGGCAGTTCCCGAAACACCAGTTTCCCGACAGCGGCGCAGCATATCCATCAAAACTTGCCGGACATCTCCGACAATCGGCACGTCTGGGCCGCGATTTTTGCCGACTTCCGCCGGATCGATATCGATGTGAATCACCTTCGCCCGCGCGGCAAACTCGTCTAGTTTTCCCGTTACTCGATCGTCAAACCGAGCTCCGACAGCAATCAACAAATCGCACTCGGTAACGGCAAAATTAGCATAAGCAGTGCCGTGCATCCCCAGCATTTTCACAGACAGAGGATGGTTTTCATCAAATGCACCTTTGCCCATCAGCGTTGTCGTGACAGGTAATTGGAACATCTCGGCGAGTTCCTTAATTTCCTCGTGGGCCCCGGCTGCGATCGCCCCGCCGCCCACATACAGCAAAGGACGCTTCGCTTCCTTCAGCAACTCAATCGCTTGATTAATCTGCCGAGGATTTCCCTTGACTGTCGGGCGATAGCCAGGAATTCTCACCGATCCGGGTGTCACGGGGAGATAGTCAAACTCTTCTAAACCAACATCCTTGGGAACATCAATCAACACCGGGCCCGGGCGTCCCGTACTCGCGATGTGGAAAGCTTCAGCGACAATTCGCGCCATATCTCTCGGATCGCGCACTACATAGGAATGCTTGACAATTGGCAAAGTAATGCCGTAAATATCAGTTTCCTGAAACGCATCAGTGCCGATCGCCGGACGGGGCACTTGACCGGTAATAATTACCATTGGGATAGAATCCATGTGCGCCGTCGCAATCCCCGTCACCAAATTAGTTGCACCCGGCCCGGAAGTCGCGAAACAAACCCCAACTTGTCCGGTAGCGCGGGCATACCCATCGGCTGCGTGGGCTGCTCCTTGTTCGTGCCGCACCAGAATGTGTTTGATCCCGCCACTTTCTTCAGCGCGGTAGAGTTCGTCGTAAAGCGGCAGAATTGCGCCGCCGGGATAACCAAAAATATGCTTGACACCGTGGCGGATCAAGCTGTCAATCAGAGCAAATCCACCAGTTGCACGTTTAACGGCGACTTTAGTTTTTAGTTGCACAGAATTTCTTTCCTCAAACTAATTATGTTTTTTAATGAAAGCTTTTATAACACTTTAATCTCAATAATCAAACTCTGAAAATTTAACTGCTAATATTTTACAAAAAGTTTCGCGAGCGATGTGCGATCGTCGGGAAATATTGCTAGTGCGAAGTGTGGCTTCAGCCCCTCAACGTAGTATCCGTTTAAAATCCCCTCGCCTTTAGGCAGAGGGATCAGTCAAACTTTTAACTAATACGAGTGGGAAGTCCGGCACTCTATCCGCTTACAGGATGAGTGACGGGATGAAAACGAGCAGCAAACAAATTGAGCGATAGCGAATCCATGATAGGATCGAAATAAGCGGGGATGATAAGAGTAGCCGTGGTGGGCGAACTTTCCGTTGTATAAAGGCTAGACACCACCTATCAGTTTCAGACTGGTAGCCCCAAAATCCCTTTCTTGCCGTAAAAGAGCTGATGGATGGGTGAAAAAATCAACAATTCTACTCCTTGGGACACAGGGAGTCTGCCGGA